>CAJYBN010000010.1 GCA_913064925.1 uncultured Peptococcaceae bacterium | reverse complement strand
GGGTGAACCTCGAGCCGGTGCACCTAACCCTGGAACCCATTGCCGCCATTGACGCGGCCATCCCGCCCAGTATTCGCCTGCTCAACCTGGCTCTGGTAGATATTGGAGCCGGCACGTCGGATATAGCCGTCACCAAGGAGGGCAGCATCACCGGATACGGCATGGTTCCCATGGCGGGTGACGAAATAACCGAACCCATCGTGGAAAACCTGCTGGTGGAATTCCATGAAGCAGAAAAAATAAAGCGCCAGCTCTGCACTGCCGGTGAAATAACTTACACCGACATCCTGGGCGCCACCGGCACAGTCACACGGGACGAAGTACTGCGTTTTATAAATCCCGTACTGGACGAGCTGGCCGACGCCATAAGCGCGAACATCTTGGAGTTAAACGGGGGAGTTCCGCCGAAGTCAGTTTTCTGTATCGGCGGCGGGTCGCAGGTCCCAACCTTGACGCAAAAGCTGGCCAAGCGCCTGCAGCTGGATGACAGGCGTGTTGTCATCCGGGATAGGGGCAGCCTCCGCAACCTGAACTGCGTCGATAACAATCTTAGCGGGCCCGACGGGGTGACGGTAGTGGGCATTGCTACGGTGGCTCTGACCAGGCTTGGCTATGAGTTTATGAAAGTAACTATAAACGGTAGCGAATACAAATTTTTCAACACCCAAAATATGAATGTCTCCCAGGCCCTGGGCCTGGCCAAGTTCAACCCCCGTCAATTAATTTGCCAAAACGGTGCCAACTTAAAGTTCTGGCTTAACGGAAAGGAAAAGATCGTCTACGGGCAGCTGGGCCAACCGGCTCGCATACTGGTCAACAACCGGGAAGCCAACCTGCAAACTCCGGTGCGGGACGGTGACGAAATATTGGTAATCAAAGCCGTGGATGGGCGGGATGCTTCGGCTACGGTGGCAGATTTTCTGCCGCAAAAGACGGAATGGCAATTTAAACTGAACGGCAAAACCGTGGTCTGGAAAGTGCGCTGCATCGTTAACGGCGAAAAAGCCGAGGCAACCACCCCCCTGCGTTCCGGCGACAAGTTGGACATCACCGCCCAGCCCACCGTAGGCGAAATCGCCAGGTTGCACGGCATAGACACCACCGCCTGCACAATATTGGTCAACGGGCGAAAGGCACAACCCGGTGACGTGGTTGCCGAAGGAGACGTGCTGGAAACACGTGCCGAAAAAGGCCCGGAGGCTCCGGTCATCCACTTAACCGTAAACGGCAAGCGGGTCAGCTTACCCGGTAGCAAAGCTCTCCTGGTTGACGTTTTTAATTACATTGCCGTCGACACCACCAAGCCCAAAGGCACCTTGGTGATGAAACTCAACGGTGCGCCGGCCCAATTCACCGACCCTATACGGGATGGCGACCAAGTTGAGATTTACTGGCAAGAAATTAAAGTATAGAAAAAGCACCCTATGGGTGCTTTTCAAGTTCCTGTTAAGTTTTTCCATTGTTCACGCAACAGCCCGAGAAACGATTGCGCCACCTGCGGATCAAACTGCGTCCCGGCATTGCTCTCGATTTCCTGAACGACCTTGTCAAAGGAAAAGGCTTTGCGGTAGCTGCGATCAGACGTCATGGCGTCAAAAGCATCGGCTACCGCCAGTATCCTGCTCAGCAATGGTATATCCTCCCCCTTTAGCCCGTCCGGGTACCCGCTTCCGTCATAACGCTCGTGATGGTGCCTGATTACCTGAAGTATTTCCTTCATGTTTTGCATGGACCTTAATATATTTACCCCAATTTCCGGGTGTTTTTTAATCACTTCAAATTCCGCGTCGATAAGCCGCCCCGGCTTAATAAGAATTGATTCCGGCACGCCGATTTTTCCCGCGTCGTGCAAAAGCCCGGCTAGGTATGCCATGCCAGCCGTTTGTTCGTCCAGTCCCATGTTAATACAAATTTGCTGCGCGTACTCGGCCACCTTTTCCGAGTGCCAGCGCGTATACTGGTCCCGTGCTTCGATGGCCGCAGCAAATGCCCTGATTGTTTCCATGTGCCGGTTTACCAGCTGGGCGTTGGTTTCCACCAGCTTGCGGGTGGCTTCCTCTACCTTTTTCTTTTGGCGGCGGTATGGTGCCAGGTCGTAAAACACCCCACAGGCACTAAAATCCTGCCATATATAGTTTCAAACTTTCCACCAAATGCCTCGCCGCACGCTGTCTTGCCCTTTCGACCATTTTATGGTAAGCTCTAGAAGAGATTTTCCTCGAATTTTGCCGCAGGAGGGCTTCCACTTGGCAAAGCAAGCCAGAAAAAGGCCGAAAAGTGACATTAAATGGGACATAGCCGGCCTGGCCATCATCGCCCTTGCGCTTCTCGGAACGGCCAGCATCTTTACCAGCGCCGTGGGCAAAGTAGGACTATTTTTTAAGCAGGGCTTAATCATACTGGCCGGTTCCGGTTATATCATGTTCTTGCTGCTGGCCTTTTTGTTGGGCTTAAAATTAATGCGCCGCGACAAGTGGCAGCTAAACCGGCGTTTTCAGGGTCTGGCCCTTTTATTCGCTAGCTTGCAGATCTTTCTGCACAGGCACATTCCCTTGTCCGAATCCTTTTCTGCCGGCCTGCAAGGCCGCGGCGGGGGCTTAACGGGCGCCGCCCTGGGTTACGCCTGCAAATTTTGTTTCGGCGCCGTGGGTACTTATATCATCCTTGGTTTCCTAGTGGCGGTGGGAGTCGTGCTGTGCACCGGCGTATCTTTTAAAGAACTTTTAGCCACCTGCTGGGCCAGGTTAAAAAGAGTTTTTAAAAAGGCTTGGGAGTTGACCGTTAACTTCTTGTTCGTGGAAGTGGAAGAAGAAGAAGGTAACGCCGGCCGCCGGTCAAGCCGCAAGCATAATGATAATGATACCGAGGAGGAAGAACAGGAACCTCTGCCTTTGCCGGAATTCTCCGGAGAGCCGGTGGTTGAGATTACGCGCCCGGCAGCGACCGCGAATCCCGCGGCCGAAGCGAATGAAACGGATGTTAGGGCCCAGGATAACCAGCCCGAAACAGTGCCCCGGCCTCCGGCTGATAACACTCCCGGCGCCAAGGTTTACCACCTGCCCCCTCTATCGCTGCTGGCGCCCCCGGCCGACCGGGGAAAAAACAACGGTGTTAAGGACATTAATAAAAAAATCAAAGTTCTTGAACAAACCCTGGACAGCTTTGGTATTAAGGCCCGGGTAACAAACGTTGCAGTAGGGCCTTCCATAACCAGGTATGAGTTACAGCCGCCGCCCGGTATAAAGGTCAGCAAAATCGTAGGGCTGGCGGACGACATTGCCCTGGGCATGGCCACCACCGGCGTGCGCATAGAAGCCCCCATACCGGGTAAGGCGGCGGTGGGTATAGAAGTTCCCAACGGCGAGATAGCCACCGTTACGCTGCGGGAGCTTCTGGAGTGCAAGGAATTCACCGGCTCGCCGTCCAGGCTTACCATTGCGCTGGGCAAAGATATAGCCGGTTCTCCCGTGGTGGCCGATCTGACCAAAATGCCCCACCTGCTCATAGCGGGCGCCACCGGCTCCGGCAAGAGCGTGTGCATCAACACCATCATCTGCAGTATATTGTTTAAAGCCACGCCCGACGAAGTCAAGTTTCTAATGGTTGACCCTAAAATGGTGGAGCTGGCCAACTACAACGACATTCCGCACCTGGTTAGCCCCGTAGTCACCGATGCCAAAAAATCCGCCGGCGCCTTGCGCTGGGCAGTACGAGAAATGGAGTCCCGCTACGACATGTTTGCCGCGGCCGGAGTCAGAGACATCACCCGTTACAACGCCCTGTTCAACGAAGAACAAGCCGAGCCGGGGCAAAGCCCGTTACCCTTCATCGTAGTCATTATAGACGAGCTATCCGACTTGATGATGGTAGCCCCGGCCGACGTCGAGGACTCCATCTGCCGCCTGGCCCAGATGGCACGGGCGGCCGGAATACACCTGGTGGTGGCCACTCAGCGCCCGTCGGTGGACGTGATCACCGGGCTTATTAAAGCCAACATACCCTCCCGCATATCTTTTGCGGTTTCCAGTCACATGGACTCGCGCACCATTTTAGACATGGGAGGTGCAGAAAAACTGCTGGGTAAGGGGGATATGCTCTTTTACCCCGTTGGCGCCGCCAAACCGGTTCGGGTACAGGGCGCATACCTGTCCGATCGGGACGTGGAAAACATAGTGGATTTCTTAAAAGACCAGGCCCGGCCGATTTACAACGAAGAAGTGCTCAAGGAACAGCCCGGGGGGGATGCCGCGGAAACCGAGGAATACGATGAGCTGCTGCCCCAGGCGGCCAAAATATTCATCGAAAGCGGTACAGCATCCATTTCCATGCTGCAGCGCAGGCTACATATTGGATATTCCCGGGCCGCCAGGCTGGTGGACATCATGGAACGGAGGGGCATAGTGGGCGGCTTCGAAGGCAGCAAGCCCCGCGCCGTGTTAATGACCATGGAACAGTACCGCCAGGCTTTTGAAAACAACGAAAATCAGGAAACCAAAACTGCAGCATCCTAAAAAGGCTGCAGTTTTTTGCCGGCCGGACCAGTACCCCGTTTTACGCCACCGCGCCGCAACGAAAGACGGTGATCTAGTATTGCTCTGCTACGCAAACTCGATTATACTGACGAAAGGAAAACCAAACAGCACCGCCGCCTATATTACCCACCAGATACTGGGCATGATCGATGGTTTCGAGGAAATCAACCGGTGGGCTTCTTATCACCACGAGAAAATCAACGGGCAAGGTTACCCCTTCCGCATTAAGGGAGCCGACTTGCCCCTGGGCTCGAGGATTATGGCCATAGCCGACATATTCAACGCCCTGGTTGAAAACCGTCCCTACCGGGAAAGCCTAGGCCGGCGCCGGGTGGAAAAAATCCTGGGTGACATGGCCAGGGAGGGAAGCATTGACGGAGACATAGTGCAGCTGCTGCTGGATAATTACTGGGAAGCCGCAATGCTGCGGGAAAAAACCATGACTGCGAGTTTCGCCGGTGGTCGCCCGTGCTGAAGCGCAAGGATTACCATTACCTCTATGACATCACTCACCGGGTCACTCCCCTGGCGGAAGACTGTGGAACTTTATGCGGCCGGGCTTGTTGCCAGCCCGGCAGGGACAGCGACCTGGGCATTTACCTTTTCCCGGGAGAAGAAACCATGTTTACCCGCCGGGAAAGCTGGCTTACCTGGGAAGAACAAAACCCGGCGGAGCAGTTGTTTCCGGCTTCCTGGCCCGACCCGGTTTATTTCGTCCGCTGCACGGGGACCTGTCCCAGAGATAAGCGGCCCCTGGCCTGCCGCCTCTTTCCCCTGGTGCCGCACTTACAAAAGGACGGCAGCATGCTGCTCATATATGAAACCATGCACCTGCCGTACACCTGCCCGCTGATTACCCGGCAAATCAAGTTGCAACAGCAATTCGTCAGCACGGTAAAAAAAGTATGGAAGCTGCTGCTGCAAGACCCGTGCATTCGCGACTTGATAGTGGATGATTCACGCTACCGCGAGGAAAATAACCTGCCCATACAGGCGGTCGAGGGCTGACCGCTGTCCGGTTGGCCCTTCTAAATAACTCCCTCCCGCTGCAGTAACGCCAGTTCTTCTTCGCGCAAACCCAAGCTCCCGTATATCTCCCGGTTGTGCTGGCCAAGCTTCGGGGGAGGGGCTGGCCGGCTTACTTCTTCTCCATAAAAGACCAGCGGGTTGCGTACCTGGCGCACCGTGCCTCCCTCTGGATGAGGCACATCCAGAAAAATGCCGCGCTCGCGGGCGTAGCGCCCGTCAATCACTTGCTCGACGCTCTCCACCGGGGTAAGGCAGCAGTCTACGGTTTCGGCAAACGCCGCCCATTCCGCAACGGTGCGGGACAGGAAAATATCCCTCACTTCGCGGTACACCGGGTCGTCCTCCCTGGCCGGGGACAGGTGTCCCGCTACCAAGTCATCGCGTCCCAGGGCCTGGCAGAAGTTATGCCAAAACTTGGCTTCCAATGCGCCCAGTGCTACGTAGCCGTTATCCTTGGTGCGGTAAACGTTGTAACAGGTCAGCGCCCCGGACAGCATCATGTCCCCCCTTACCGCCGGTGCCCCAGTGGTCATAAAATTAGCCAAGTGAATGGACATCAAGGAAAACAACCCGTCGGTCATGGAAACATCCAGGTAGGCTCCCCGGCCTTCCCGTTGTTTCCGCCAAAGGGCCGACAAAATGCCGATTACGGTAAACATGCCGCCGGTGAGGTCAGCCACCTGCACTCCAGGTACCACCGGCTGGGCTCCCCTTACCCCAGTGATACCCAATACGCCGCTAACCGAGAGGTAATTGATATCGTGCCCCGCCCGTGCCCGGTAGGAGCCGTCCTGCCCGTAACCAGAAAGGGAACAATAAACGATGCCCGGGTTCAATTCCTTTAAAGCTTCGTACCCCAATCCCAAACTCTCCATCACCCCCGGCCGGAAACCCTCCAATATAACGTCGGCCTGCCGGACCAGCGCTTTGAATAACTCCTTGCCCCGTTTTTTTTTCAGGTTTAAGGTAATGCTTTTTTTATTGCGGTTTACAGCCAGAAAAAACACGCTTAGCCCATCCACCTGGGGCATAAAGTGGCGCATGTAGTCGCCGGTGCTCGGTTCCTCCACCTTGATCACTTCGGCGCCTAAATCGGCCAGCAGCATGGAAGCGTACGGTCCGGGCAGCAGCCGGGAAAGATCGAGCACGCGAACATCTTTGAGCATTTCATCACCCACTTAGATTGGATTATCTTATCTTTCCATTATTTCCACATCCCAGGTCCCGTTCCCTTCGTTATGGAATTCAACCTCTCGATGATGGCGGTGCTCGATGATTTTACATTTTTTGTTAAATTTTTAAATTTTTCTGAAATACTGCAGCACGTGTACTCACGTGTACTATTAATAAGCCGGAGGGGAATGGCCCCTCCGGCAAAAAAGTTACCCCAGCAGAGATTGCAAACGCATAGCTAGCGACATGTCGCCTTGCACTTTCAACTTGCCGGACATGAAGGCACCCATGGCATCCAGTTTACCGTTTACCAGGTCTTTGAAGTCCCCGGCATCCATGGAAATGGTAATATCGGGATTATCCGCAGCACCTTCATTGACCTTACCGGCACCGTCGGTGAAAACGATATTATATTCCCCGCCGTCGTCGCCGGACAAGTTGAACTGGTAGGTTGCCGTGACGCCCGCCATTTTAGACGGATCGGCATTAATCTTTTCCTGCAATCCCGCAAAAACTTCTTTTAAACTCACTAACAGATTCCTCCTTTTTAAAATTATGTATTAGGCCGGCACTTACGCGGTGCCGGGGCCTCCTGCTAGTTAAATGAATGAACTCTCATTCAGAAACTGGTCAAAAATTAATTGTTCCCTTCCTTGCTGTTCCCCGCAGCACCAGGTCCAGAATGTGATCAACCCTTGGCTGCAGTCGGACCGGAGAGAACATGTCTTTCTTGCACAGCATGTACAACAACTCTTATCTGGTAAGATATGCCAGATAAAGAAGAGGTCACTAACTTGCTATCTTAAGTTTAGCTTACGGGCAAAATTATTGTCAATAACCAAGTGTGAAAATTCTGAAATAATATCCACCGCCATAAATAAAAAGCCCTTATACCCTTAATTGTGGTAAAGGGCCTTTGTAATTTTACCAACCGGAGCACGGCCGTAAGCGAGATTCTGTTTCGACAGCCATCTATCTAGGCAGGCCAAGCCTGCCTCCCCCGTAGAGGGGGCGCCCCTACCCGCGGTTCAAAGACCGCCTATTTGGGTTGCACGCTGGCGGAGTTTACCCTTGCACTCACCGGTTGCCCGGTGACCTGGTTTCTGTGGCACTTTATGGCTACTCAAAACCCGGTGGGTTTTTTTCGCCGTCGTCAGGTCGCCCTGCCCCGGCTTACGCCGGGCGCCGTACTACACCGCCGGCGTTGTAACGCGCCGCCCGGTGTGCGTGTCTCGACTTTCCTCTACCGTCCCGCGCTAAACGGGCCGGCAGCGGCTGTCCGCCGTACTCCGGTCACTTTGCATTATTATACACTGTTTTTAGTTGCCTTGGCAACCGTGCTGCCCGCACGGAGCGACGGACAGGAAAAATCAATTGCCGGGATAAATATTGACTAATACGCCAACTAAGTGGTACATTTTAAAAAAATCGTGCCGATAGCCGGAAAGGGGGAGCTTATTATGGATAACTGGACGCCGCTTTACATCGGCATGGGCATTCTCGCCGTCATTGGCATTGCTTCCGGCATTTTTGCCAATCCCATCAAAAAGGCCATAAAACATGTCGAATACTTGGCGGACGGGAAAGTGACCGATCACCATAAATATATTCCTTATGATTAAAGCATCCGCCCCGGTATTCGTTGACCGGGGTTGTCTTTTTTCCCCTGGGTGTCGTGGTATCAATGGCAAATAGACAGCTTTAATGATATACTAATAATATACCCGACAAAGGAAGTGGGACAATGAGTTCATGCAGACGTAACTTTCTATCCCCGGGGGTACTATTGTCGATTTTGGTGTTTTTTATGGCCCTGGTGATGGCTTCCGGCTGTTCAACCGCTAAAAAATCAAGCGGTGACGAAAACGTAATGCAACAGGAAGCAAAGGCCAGCGAGAGAGAACAAAAAAAACAGGAAGAAGACATCAGCCTGGCCCTTTATTTTGTAAAATTTACCGCTGATGATGCGTACATGGTCAGGGAAATACAAACCATTCCCCACACCAAGCAGGTTGCCAAGGCAGCACTGCAGGAACTGATTAACGACGAAAAAAGCATATTTCCCCCCGGCACCGAGGTGTTGGGGATAAACATAGAAAAGGGACTGGCAACGGTTAACTTTAACGAAGCAGTCTTAAACAACACCAACGTCGGATCCAGCGGGGAGGCGCTGGGCATACAAAGCATAGTCAATACCTTGACCGAGTTTCCCAGCATCGAAAGGGTAGCCTTCCAGGTGGAAGGAAAAGTAGATGGTAGGGCGCGCGACTGGTGGGGGCACATCGGCCTGTACGAGCAGCCGTTCACCAGAAACCTGTCCAAGGTTTACGAACCCGCCATATGGGTCACCCACCCCTCACCGAACCAAATAGCCAGCGTTCCCTTGCTGGTCAAGGGAAGTGCCCGGGTCTTCGAGGGAACTGTGAACATACGATTGTTGGATGGCCAGGGCAATGTGCTGGCGGAAAGCCATACCACGGCTTCGGCGGCCGCACCGGAGCGGGGAGATTTTGAAACGAGCCTGAAGTACGAACCGCCCCCCGCTGGCGAAGGCACGCTGGAAGTGTACTGGACCAGCCCCATAGACGGCAGTGTGCAGGACAAAGTATCCATTCCCCTGCAATGGCCCTAAAGGGAGGTATATTTGCATGGCTCAAAAAACGGCACCCAAGTATCCAGCGGAGTACAAAAACATGGATCAACTGGTAAAAAGAGTAAAAAAAGACCTGGCCTGGATTATTTTTAGCATGGCCGTTGCTATTGCCGCAGCCGCGGTAACTTACTTGATAATAACCAAACCCGTCTGATACCAGGCGGGCTTTATTTTATCAATTATCAATCAGCATCCCGGGTGGTTCAACGATAACCGAAATACCAGACCAGCGCCATGCCGATAAACCCTACCAGCTTTAGGACCCCGGCCCTGTTGTCCCCCACCACACCCCTATACTTCAGCCACTCCACCAGACCGCTGGGCACAACATATATGATGAATACGGCTTTGGCAAGCGGCACCAACCGCGGATGCCCCAGGGTCAATAGCCACAATATGGCCGCCCACATGGCCATGGCCATGGCAATGCGCACCGGCTGCTGCATTTTATTTTCTTTTCCGCTCATTAAAAACGCCTCCCGTACCGGTATAACTTCCCCCTGCCTGGTAAAAATCCTCCCGCCAGGAGAAAAAACCCGCCGTGTGCGGCGGGTTTGCTGAGAGAGATTTAGGAGGCTGGTTACTGCACAGTGCAGTATTATTATTATGGCCCGATTTTTGCGTTTTATCCGCCGTGCATATTCTTTTTCTCTTGTTTTTCCGCTCTTTTTTTCAACACGGAAGACGCCATAACGTGAAACGAAGCGGCAAACGAGTTGTAATGCGCTGTCCAGAGGCCACCGCTGTTGCTCATGTTAAACGGCCCGGCCCTGCGCACGGCCCCGCTCGGCAAGGTGTAGGCCACCACCACCAGGTAATTGCCGCGCGGCAGGCAACGGCACTCCACCACGCGCCACGCCACGGGGTGTAGCAGCTCCACCTCGCGCTGCAGCTCTTCCAGTGAGATAACGCCCCCTTCTTCATCCAACCCGTGCAGGCATGTGGCGGCGCTTTTTAGGTCGTTCATCTGCAGGCTATCTATCAGCACGTTTAATACCTCGTTAATACCCGCAATCTTTTCCCCGTGGCCGGCGGGCGAAAACACTGGGTTATCTTTTTGTCCCGGCAACGGCTCCGCCAGTGTAAAGGGAACGGCTTCCCGGCGCGCGTTACGGTTTTGTGCGGCCTGCTGCTGCGCCTGCTGCCGGTCGCCCGGCTCTTCCGCCAGGGAACAACCCGCCGCCATGACCAACAAAAACAAGCATAGTACAGCCTTTCGCATACCAACCTAACTCCCCCAGTTCCCTTCCGCGCCTTCCCGACATATATATAACCAAGACTAATTGAAGCACGCAGGAGGTTTTAAATGGATTGGGAGATAAAATACCTGGAAAAATTAG
Organism: uncultured Peptococcaceae bacterium; assembly: GCA_913064925.1. Classification (GTDB taxonomy): domain Bacteria; phylum Bacillota; class Desulfotomaculia; order Desulfotomaculales; family Desulfallaceae; genus CAJYBN01. Next base: position 14,358 of record CAJYBN010000010.1, on the reverse strand, counting down.
AGCGGGAACTCCATGAAATACGTCACCAACTGGACGCTGTCGAGCATAAAATAACAGCCAATCTGGACCGCTCTATGGCCAAGCTGCTTACCGTCAACAGAGAACGGCACCAGGAATATCTCGCCGTCAACCAGCGCCTGGACAGCATGGGCGCCAAAGTAGACCGGGCCATTCAGTGGACGGTGAAATTTTCCCTGGGCACTCTCCTGGCCATATGCGGGCTGATAGTTGCCCTGATCACCAGGGCCATTTGAAAAGCAAACTTGTTGCAGAGCAAGAATACCACAAAACGGCAATTTCATCAATAACTTTTATTCTGGCTTGCCCGGCCTGACCGGGCTGCCAATTTGTCCAGTTCTTCTGATGGTGGCTTTTACCTGCACCTGTACCGGCAATAGGGGGAAAATCTCGTCCCAGTACCCGGCGATACGCCTCCACTCCGCCGGGTGCTGCCTGTGAATAATTTCCCCAAAACCGAATATATCTGTATTTAACCGACGGGCCTTTTCCAGCGCGGCATGCACCTCCCCGGCCACCTGCCTTTCCACCAACGGTTCCAGCCTGTCCAGGTCCCGGGGGCTGGCCAGGGAAACGACGGGGTTGTGCACTTCGTTGACCGCGCTCTTCATGACAATGTTGATGTCCACTACGGGCTCCCCATCCACAAACCCGGTTTTAATTTCCGTATCGGAGCCGCGGATCTCAAATGCTATGCTTTCCCCATGGGGCAAAGTGGCGGAAATGATGCCCCGCTGGATATCCCCCGTAATCCATAGGTATCCCCTGGTTTCCCTATCATTTAACCAGCCTGCCAGGCGGTAACCGTCAAAAACTGCGCTGCCGGAAATGCGCGCCTGCTTTTGGTCAGAAACCTCAGCGGTAGCCAACCGCAGGGCCACTGGATCCCTGCTTCGCGAACTTAAGTCCTTAATAAATTTTAAAAAATTTCCTTCCACCACCCTGGAACAAAAGTTGTTAGCTGTTTCCGTTGAGGAACCAAGGAAATAGCCCGGCACCCTTTCCAGCCCTGCCCCCGGCGCCTTTATTACTTCCCCGGCTTCCCCTACCGCCACACCCAGCAGGGTTTTCAAGCGCAGTTCCCTGTCCCTTTGCACCCACTCAGTGACCGGTAAAATGCTGTAGCGGGCCAGGTCTTCGCCCACAACAATAATTTGCAGGAAGGGGAAGAACAACCTGCGGCCGGACTCCTTTGACAGGAGGTCCACCGCTTCGCTCAAAGTACGCGCTTCCGTTTCCACAATGAACACGGGATTCTTCTTGTTTGGGTCAGTACCCATCGCCCTATTTTGCCCACCGCCCAGCAGGCTGGGAACAAGCAGCTGGGCGGTAACCCGCAACTTGTCGCCGCTCTTATCAATTCCCAGGGCGGAAACAAAGGCCCGGTTTTCTAGTTCCAGGTTGCTCCAGCAGCCCGAGAGGAACAATAGCGCAAGCCCAATCAGCACCACGGGGATTATTTTAATTCCGGTCACCGGCGGTCACCCCCTGGCGCTTGAAAAAGGCAACAGCCAGGAGAAGCACGGGAATGCCGGCCTGCACAGCCAGGAAGAAGGGCGGTATGATGCGGCTGATCTGGTAAGACAGTTCAATGGCATCCTCCCACAGGACAACGGCAAGGATGCTCAGGATAGCGCCGTTGACCACGGAAACCAGGCCGTAGCCGGACAGGCCCAGCAATTGGGCGGCACATATGGTGGCACAGTAATGAAAGATGGTAACTTTTAAAAAACCTCCCAGTATCCATATTAACAGTATGAGAGGATCCACGTTGGCCAGGTAAGGTCCCACGCGCAGGTGCCTAGCCAGGTGCAGGGTGGGGTAAAGCTGGTTCTCGGTCAAGGTGCCCAGCACCGTAACCACGGTCACCACCACCAGCAGTTGTATCAATCCCACGAGCAAAACAGCCTTGGCGATGGCGACTCGCGCTTCCGCCGGCCTGGTTAAGTTAGAAATTAATACTAGCATGATAACAGTTTCGTCGAAGAATACCGCAGCGGGCACCGCCCCCTGCAGTACCGGTCCAACGCCGTTATCCAGCACGGGTAGTAGGTTTTCAGGCTCGGCTATGGGCACTGAAGTAATCAAAAGTACCCCTAGCATAATCAAGACCAGCGGCAAGACCATATCGTTGACCCTGGTCAGCACTTCCAGCCCGTACCAGACAATGTACACCGCCACAAAAACAATGCCGAGCACAAAAACAACCTGCGGCGTTTCCTTGTAATAGTTGGTTACAAGCATCTCGGAAAATTCCCGCACCACAAAGGCGTTGATATAAATGAAAAACCCGGCGTAAACCAGCCCTACGGCGCCACCCAGCACCGGCCCCAACAGCCGGCGGCTGTACTGTACAACTGTCTGCCCGGGAAAGCGCCGGCCCAGCCTGCCGATAATGTCCCCCACACCCAGGCCGAAAAGGGTAATTGCCAGCACGGAAAGCCACGCGTCCCTTTTTGCCGCCACATATATCATGTGGGGCAGGAACAGGATGGAAGTGGGAACGATAACAGTTGTAATGAGGAAAACCGCCTGGCGGCTAGATATTTTACTTCCCTCGAACATGATTAATCTTCTCCTGGAAAAACCGGTTCGGCCGTGTTGTTGCCGGCCCAACGCCCGGGCCCCTGCTGCTCATGTTATTTTCGCGAAGAATTGTTCCCTTTTTCCGGCGGCTCAGGCTTTAAACCTTCCTTCATGCGGCGCCTGTTTTCCTTGGCGATGAACGATGGGCGGGTGGTCAAGTGCCACAGCGGCGCCCGAATGTATACGTCCTTCAACTGCGAGAAGTTAAGCGGCGCTATGGGGGCCATGTAGGGCACACCAAAGGACCGCAGGGAACACATGTGGGCATACAAAACGAGTATGCCCATGATGAGCCCGGAAATGCCCAAAACGCCTGACAGAAACACAAGAAAAAAGCGGATAATGATGAATATGTCGGTGAGCCCCGGTGTAATGAACCCGGCAATGCCCACGAAGGCGGTGACTATTACGGTGGATGATGTTACCAGGCCGGCGTCCACCGTGGCCTGCCCGATGAGCAACGCCCCAACTATGGTGATGGCCGAGCCAACCGCGCGGGGCATGCGCACGCCGGCTTCCCTGAGCCCCTCGAAAATTATCCCGAACACCACCACTTCCAGCACCAAAGGAAGAGGTACGCCCTCCCGGTCGCCGGCCATGGTGATTATCAGCCTGCGGGGAATCAACTCCGGGTGGTAATTGACCACCGCCACGTAAAACCCCGGCAAAACTACAGTAGAAATAAAGAAGAAAAGTCTAATAATCCTGAGCACGCTTGAATTGTAAGGCCTGGAATAGTAATCCTCCGGTGTCTGGATGGTTTCGTAAAAAAGGCGGGGCACGGTGAGGGCCACCGGCGAGCCGTCCACAAGTACGGCAACCTTGCCTTCCAGCAGGCGCGCCGCCACGACGTCGGGTTTTTCCGTGTTGCCGACGGTGGGAAACAGTGAATAGGGGGCGTCCTCGATCAGCTGCTCGATGTAGCCGGAATCAAGCACACCGTCTATGGAGATCCTGCTCACCCTTTTCTTTACTTCTTCCACCAGCCCCCTGTCCGCGATGCCATATATATAGGTTACTGCAACCCTGGTTTGGGAGTACTTGCCGATCCAAAGCTGGTCAAAGCGCAAGTTGGGCCCGGCAATTTTACGGCGCAGCAAGGCCATGTTGGTACTCAGGGACTCGGTAAATCCCTCTTTGGGGCCCCGCACCACCGTTTCCAGGGTCGGTTCCTCCACACTCCTGACTTCGTACGCCCTGTTTGCGCAAATCAACGCTTTGTTTTCCTTGTCCAGCAGCAGCGCGCTGTTACCCCGGAGCACCTCGCCGATTATTTCGGACACCGATGCAAACTGCCTGACCCCAGGTATGGTAAGCACGTTTTTTTCAATGACGTCCACCAGGCTGGTATAAGCTCGGCGGCTTTTAATTACCTGGGGCAACTCCTTTAAAACCGGCTCGATGATCATGGACCCCATCAACTCGCTGTCCACCATCTCGTCCAGGAAAAGCAAGGCGCAGCGGCGGGCTTCCCCGGGCAGATTTATTTCCATGTGCCGAACGATTAAATCCGGGTTCCTGCCCGCGATATCAAAAATAATTTTCAAATTATTATCGAGATCCCGGGTAAGGTAAGGCGGACCCTGCGCTTTGTCCCGGCCGACGGCCGGTTCCGGCACGCGGGGCCGGTTTGATTCTGCCTCCTTGACCCGGCGTAAAATCATGTTTAATATCTTGCGCATTGTAGACCACCCCGGCAAAAAGTATTTTTCCCTAAGATGAAGCATACAATTCCATAAAAAAGAAAAAGCGCAACTGGGACCTGGGCCGGCGTGCGCAAAAACTATGACTTTTTTCGTTTTTCAACAGATAAAAGTGGCGGTACCAAAGGCAACCCTCTTTCCTAACCCGTTTTTTACCTCCGCAACGCCGGTAACCAGCGTGCTACCGTTATGTATGATGCTGGCCTCGGCCTCAATCTCTTTGCCGGGCTGCACGGAAGTAAAGTAATTAACCTTCATTTCTACCGTCACCGTCTTGACCCGGAGAAAAACCTCTGCTGTCCACGTCTATCCCCCCTTCGCAACTTCTCCTGGGTTTACTTTTACGGAAACAATTTTTGCTCCTCCGCCCATGCAAATAGTTACAGGCGCGCGGTGGGATAGAACCCCTGGGCGCGGACAACAATATGTACATGAGCAGCAGGACAACAATTTCAACTGCAAAAGTGGCGGCGGTATACATCGGCACGGTAGTGGGAGCGGGGTTTGCATCTGGCCAGGAGGTGCTGCAATTTTTTAGTTTCTTCGGTATGGCCGGCAATTTGGGCCTGGTGCTGGCGGCGGTCATGTTCGCCTTTCTGGGCTTGGTCATCCTTGAGCTGGGGCACAAGCTGGGTGCCGATTCCCACCGGGAAGTAATACGGCACGCCGGCGGGCGCTGGCTGGGTATGGCAATTGACGGCGTCATCACGTTCTTTTTATTTGGAGCCATGACCGCTATGATTGCCGGAGCCGGTGCAATTTTCCGGGAGCAGTTCGGCCTGCCCTTTTTGCTGGGCAGCCTGGTCATGACAGCGGCCACCATGTTCACCGTATTGCTGGGCATTTCCGGGGTAATCAACGCCATAAGCTACGTCGTGCCGCTGCTGCTGGTATCGGTGTTGGGCATTGCCGTGGCTGTTTTAACCACTACCCCCATCAATACCGACTTCATCGCCCAATGGGCCCAGACATCCCGAGCACCGGTACCTTTTTGGCCGTTATCCGCTGTGGTGTACGTTTCTTATAACCTGGTGCTTGGCGTTTCCGTGCTGGCCCCGCTGGGCAGGCACGTCGGCAGCTTGCAAACGCTGCAAAAAGGAGCTTTGCTCGGGGGCATCGGGTTGGGTGTAAGCGCCCTGGCCATAAACCTTACCTTGCTGGCCAAAGTACCAGCGGCTGCAGGCTACGAGATCCCCATGGTTTTCGTGGCCGCGCAGTTTTCTCCGCTAATCCAGTTATTCTATAGCATTGTACTGATGGCAGAAATTTACACTACTTCCGTCAGCAGCTTGTATGGTTTTGCCGAAAGAATCACTGACCAGGGAAAACCCCTTTTCCGGTGGCTGGTAGTGGGCACAAGCACGGCGGCGTTCACCGCGGGCCAGTTGGGTTTCTCCACCCTGGTACGCGTACTATATCCAGCAGTGGGCTACGCGGGGCTGCTGATGATAGCCGGCTTGACATACGGCTATGCCAGAGAACGCTTACTGGCCAGCCCGGCTTTCAAAAAGATTAAATAAAATTCCCGCGGGTTATACCCATACATTAAGGTTTCTTTTTAGTTCGGCCCTTTCTACCTACACGAACGTCCCCTAATACCGTACTATGACCTCTACTAACCCCTGCAGGTTCAGCGCCGCTTATTGGCGGAAATCTTTGCGTTCGCCTAACAGTAAGCGGGCGCTAGCCGCCGTTCGGGGCTTTCAGCATATAGACTATGCCCATGATGGACGTAAAACAAAATAAACCCGCACCGAGAGGTAACGGGTTTTATTACTCATAAGCGGTTCAATATAAATATTATGGTAATATTATAGTTGTGTTTATTATAGTCCTCCCAGTGGGGGACAGTATGGCTTCGAGGACAAGACGTTCTCTATTTACTTCAGGCCGTCTCCAGCGGGCAATTCCGGAATGATAACGTTCGAAGAGTTAAATGCGATGGAAAAAGCCGGGGATGATGTTTCCCCCGGCTTTATGTGGAGGCGACACCCGGATTCGAACCGGGGAATAAAGGATTTGCAGTCCTCTGCCTTACCACTTGGCTATGTCGCCCCAACGATTAGTTTGCAGTAATTATGATAACAAATTGCCTCCACTCCGTCAAGAGTAATAAATGCTGCATTTTCCCTAGTTTCGCCTGCTTAAAACCTGCCTTGTCAATTAGTCCCAAATCAAGTTTAAACTAAACTAAACGCCCAGGAGTAATGCCAAGGGATGTCCGTCTCAAATTGAGATAAAACTATTTTCACTTTGAAATGGCGGGAGTGTCGCAGAATGGGCGATTATGCGAAGTACTGCTAATTGCATGGTTTTGTAATGGACATGAATTTTTAAACCTTATGCTTGAAGGCAGCTTACTTGCTTAGCCATGCTCCCCCCTGCCCCAAGTTGGCTATATAAAATGTATCGGTTTGAGGCTTGGCTTTACAGTGGGCGAGAAATTAATTGAACAAACTACGCAGGATAAACTCTTAACTTGCACTTTTTCTTTGAAATATGTAACAAAGCTCGAGAATAAATTCAAACAACTTAGGTAAACTATTACCAGAAATTCATATGCCGAAAATATTCATTGAGGTGTATCTTTATGGATAGATTTACAAGAGGATTTATAGCAGCTATTCCTGGTTGGCTTTTGATGAATATTTGGAACTACATAGCTTACCAACTAAATTTTTCTGAACTTCGCTATGTTGATTGGGCAAGTGTTATGATTTTTGGGAATTTGCCTTTAAATCACTTAGAAGGGATTGTAGCCTTATTCATTCATCTCATCTTTATGGGTTTTCTTGGTGTTATATTTACTTTTTTAGTACCAGAAATAACCTCCAAACATCTTTGGCTAAAAGGAATTATTTTTTCAATTGTTGTAGGCTTTGCTATTCATGCCATTCCTATATTATTTAAAACACCACATCTTATCCGTACATCACTCACTACAACAATTACAGACTATTTAGGTGGTATAATCTGGGCGTTGACATTTGCTTATTCACTTAAATGGATTAACAATAGGTACGTTGAAAACTAAATAATGCTCTTGCCTAGCAATATTCAAAACAATTATTGCTGCATATTTTATTACAGAATTCGAAACATAATCTAATCTAACTAATACACCAACTCTTTGGGTATATATAGAAGAATCAAACGATGGCATATTTAAAAGCGTATTAGAGGCTTATTTTTAAAATATGACAATATCATACTCTTCCAAAATTAAGTTAAATGTTTCAGATATAGTTGCTAAGGTAATATTTCCTGAGAAGATTATAGTTGAACTATTGGGAGCACATATAAATTGAACTTTTAAAAGATTATAAATAATATTTTTATAGCCGCCAAAATTTTTGCGGCGGAAAAGAAATCATTCTTGAAATTCAACCTTAACATTTTCCAGCCCATTTTTTATAAATTCATTTGAATATTTCTCCTCAACCTCAAAAGTTCTTTTTAACACTTTTTCATAGTTGGATTTATCAACTTTTCCGCTACATTCCTTATCAACATCCCTTTTTGCCAACCTTCTACCTAATTCATCCCAGAATACATAATCATCATAACTTTCAATATAGTCCATAATACCACTTTCTTCAAATTCTTTCGTTTCAAAATATTTTTCTAAGTTATGGTCGTACTCTACAAAATTAAACATTCCAAATTTATCACAGAATGAGAAAATATAATTTACTAACTCATCATAATCTTTGCTGCGTTCGTCATCGGTTTTAGCCGTTGCATTTATAACCCAGTTACCTGCATAGACCAGATCTAATAATATTCTAAACTGTTTCTTTGTAAAGTTGATTTTCATACTAGGCCTCCAGTGACTAATTACATTAAGCTAACTCGCTTGTATTCAAAAGTAAAAGCATTAGGAAAAACAATTGTCCATTGTAGAATTCTTAGAAGAAGCAGTATCTCCTCGTTTTAATTGTTCCAACACCAATAGTAAATATTTAACCTCATTAAACAAGCTTAATCTTCTTACCGTCAGCCAATATTTGACCTACTCTTGTTTCACTTATATTTAGCTCTTTACCTATTTGCTTATATGTATAGCCCATATTCCGCATTATTTTTACCTCTAATATCCGTAGTTTTCGTAATTTTCTGAATGGTTTTTCTGTAATCTTTTAATAGATGCCAGCTTTTCCTTTTCAGTTAGTATTATCTGCATCTCGGCATCTGTAAATTTTGCATCAAGGTACTCTCTTACTTTATCGAAACTTATTCTTTTTGAAGGGTACATACGCCAGGCCCTGTATAATACTTCCCTGATAAAATCCTCTCTTTTGTTGTATTGCAGTATGCTTACAATGTATCTTTGCAAAAATTTAGATTTAGAGTTGTATACGTTTTTAAAAGAATCACTCATGGTTTAACCTTTCATTACCTAAACCAAATATTTATGGGCAAAAAGATAAAGAATAAAAAAAATTCTTTTAATTGTTGTCTTCTCCTACCTCTTTAATCTCCAAATTAATGGTTCACCCTTCGTAGGCCATCAACATCTTACCTATTTGATACCAAGTATAAGCCTTACCATCAACAATTATTTTTGGTAATTCTCCGTGATAATCATCATCCCATTGAATGCGGCCAACCAGCTTATCATGCGGCAATGAATAAATTGTACACCCCTCCATACATTCTTCTTTAATGTATTTTACAGATAACCCTTTGACAATTTTTTTGTATAGCCTCTGCAAACTTTCCAGTGGGTTTTCGTCCAGGTCAGCATAGAGGTAAAATTGATAACCTTCATCTTCAATTTCTCCGTTTTTAGTTTCATACGCTAACCATTTTATCCCCATCGGAAAAATGTGTTTGCGGATTTGAAAAGTATGTAAGTTCCCATCAGCATCTTTAGCCTGGTATGTTTTTATAAAGTCGTTGAAATTATCAATCCCTAGGATTCCAGCCATTTCTTTGTTATAACAGTCATTGCATAAATGGCGTATTTTGCCCGATAAGTCAGTTAGTATAACCATCCCATAGGTGCTTCCTCCACACTGGTCACATTTTTGTCTTGTCATTACAGCAGCCCTCCACTAATGTAATTCACCTATGTTGTAATTATATGGGAAATATCTAAAGCTATACACATTTAATTTCTTATTTTAGAGAGCCAAAATTTTCGCCCAAGAAAAAGAGAGAACCCGTTATTGCTCCCTTGTTAAATACCAAACAATCCAATAACTATTGGTGTTAATAGCAACTATTTAGAAGCCCCAATAGCCTTGATAAAGGTGCGGCTGAAACCCATGGCAACGGGTGTAAATCTTAAAAGTACCCATTATCGTCAAAGGAATATTTAAATCGTATAACGAAAGAAGTTTGATATTACTGCCCAATCATTTATATTAGAGGTTAGGCGAGGGATTAACTTTGAAAATAATACGGAAACTACTCAGCAGAGGTATTCTCGAGAAAAACCCCAAGATATTTCCAGCAATACGCAAAACCGGGGTTGATTGCGAAATGCATGGAGATTTCATAACACTCTCAAAATTAAAGTCAGATGACGAAAGAAGACAATGGTTTGCTTCCAATGATACGATTATTTTGGGTGTAAATATTAATCCAAATTTAGAAGGGAATGGAGGTAGCGCTAAATGGGAATTTGATATTTCCCAGTTACCCAAAAATCTTGTTAGTGCCCATTTAAAAATAATCACATTTAGAACACACGGAGGTTTACATACACCAGCTAAAATAGCCGAAGAAGCCATAAATAAGGGATGTCCCAAAAAGGGATGTGTTTTTATTAATGATGAACCAGTAGATAACATTCATTTGATGAAACAGATGCCTTACGGAAAAGATTATGGATTTAATAGAATAGATCCTTATCCGATAACAAACTGGATAAAGAAATGCCAAAAAGATGGAAAACATAGTTTCACTGTTACGCTTCAAGTTGACCCTCAAGTGTATTGGGATATAGATGAAGTTAGTATAGAGTCGCTAGTACATGAGCAACCATCTGTGAGACAATGGGTTTGGATGTTCACGGGTGCATTATTAGGAGCGTTGCTTGGAGCAATAATAGATAGATTATTTACCAGGTTTTTCTTTTAGAAGGTAATGTCAACAATTTTGTGCCTTCGCCCTTTATCTTATCTACCATCCTATGTTAACGACATAGTTTTAACTAGCTGTTTTAGGTAGAGGATTATCAATGGCCATTCGAAACCGTCCGTATTCCGATGAAATCGTCCACCGATTCCAAAATAAATCGTCTACTGGTTCCGATTGAAAACGTCCAGTAAATCCGACATAAAACGTCCACTTGTCGGAGCGAAGCGACGCCGGCAATTTTTATATATCACACTGGACGTTTTGGTTCAAGCTGGCATTTACTTTGCGCATCGACTCCCCCTTTAACGCTATCTTATAGGCGTTGTGCACCAGGCGGTCCAGAATGGCATCCGCCACCGTGGGATCCGGCAGCAGTTCATGCCAGTGATGCCAAAACCTACTTGCAATGCAATAAGTTAATAAGTTAAGTGCCTGGCACCGTCTATTCCCGGCCGCCCCAAATCTCATCACCACAGGTTTTTTCAGCATTTTTCCGTTTAATGATTTGACACCCGTGCCGATATAAAGGTAGTATTCCCGCCCCTCATCATACGGAGTCAGAGGCGCGACCAGAGCCGTCCTGCCGCCCGCGCCCGCCGTTACCCGCACGGCGACGCTGCTGCCGTCCGCGGCCATGACCTTTATGTTATCATCGTTTATGGTACCGGGATCAACAAGCATATTAAACTTCACCGTCCATGCCTTGTTAACGCCGGCGGCGGTTTTAAATTCCCAGATCCGCGGCGCTTCACCGCCGGCTCCGCCCCGCAGGGGAATATTGGGGTTCAAATAATAGCAGAACGCGAGCTTTTTGGGATCATACCTGTACACTCCCGCCGCCCAGCCTTCGCCGCCGTTCGATCTTCTGATCCGGTACCAGCGGCAGCGGGTGCCGGTATAAGGCCCTTCCAGCACCTCAACCTCTTCTCCTCCCGGCAGGGTTCCCATCACCGTTACTTCCTCTCCGGCAATGCCGCAAACCACGGCGGGCTTTTCGCGCACATTGAGCCTGGATGCATTGCACACTGTTGCCTTCGTGCCGGGCATGAGCGGCAAAAGGCCGCCGCAATGCCTGCCGGGCAGCGGGAAACATTCACCCGCCCGGGGCATATCACCGGTAAAGGAGCCGGCAGGAACGGCCTCAATATCTGCGCCGAGATTCCTCACATACCGTATAACTCTGTCCTGGTAGGTATTTCCTTCCCCGGCATATCCCGGGTTGTTGGCCTGCACCCAGCCGTTGTAGGCCCAGATGGCAAAGTACCAGGTTTCAAGTATGTTGTCGTCCATGTTTATTACATCTTTATCACCCGGCTCAACAAACACCGGTGTAACGTAACCGCCGTACATTTTCTTGGCTACCAGCGTTTTTATTCCGCATTCTATATTGAATTCCGGGTCCTTCAGCCGCTCTATCTCCTCCGGTGTAAAGATATTCGGGTCCGGCAGCACCTGCATCAGGCCGATTTCGCCGCAGGGCCCGGTTTTCACCGTTCCGTTGTCATTGTAATGCCTGCCGCCGGTTTCCGCCATGGCAATGGCCTTCACCAACACCGGCGGCACGTCCATCTCCAGCGCCTTTCTGGTGATTAATTCGTCAATTTCCGCCGGCATCGCTCCACCCGCGTTGAAGGATTTATATATAAAATTCCTCTCCCATGCTTTCTGCCGGACGGTAAAATCCTCACCGTTCCAGAACCATTCAACGGTTTTAAAACCGGCGGGGCTGCAGTTGGGTGTTCCCGGGGCGTAAAAGGCCTCCCTCTGCACCAGCGCATCCCCCGAAACGGTCAGCGTCCCGTGATTTAATCCCTCGATGCGGAGCAGTTCTTCAAAACGCCCGCAGTCATAACCCAGAAGCACATAACCCAGGTAGCCGCCGCTGCCGGCCGCCCGCCAGGCGAGCAGCAGCTCTCTGCTTTCCGGCGCCCGCAGCGACGTAACGGCCAGCATTTCCGGCACGGCGCTGCCCGCCGCCAGCGTGTAGCTGTCACCGGAGTCTCCCCTGGCCGCAAACCGGAGCCGCCCCTCCGGCTGACGGGAAAGCTCCACCTCGACGTCGCCCCTCCCGTCGCCGTTCAAATCAAAATGGTATGCGGCGGCGCCGGATTGCCCGGCGATTTTGGAAAAGTCAGCACAGGTTATCAGGCCGCACTCTTCGCCGGCCGCAGCCGGCAATGACGGCAGTACGAACACGAACATTAATGCCAGGAGTATATTCCGCAGCAACTTCATAAAATTTATTCACCTTCACCTGCCCCTTCTTAAAAAGCCAGATAGACGGGTAAATAATAAAAAATTTCGATATATTTCATACACGGCACCGGTAAATTCCCGTCAGACTCCAATAAAGCCGCCTCCTTACGGGACAAAACCGTCCTCTGGCGGCATGAAATCATCCTCAGGCGGTACGAAGCCGTCCTCCGGCGCAGCCAGTATTATAAACCAACAGTAAACTGCATTTTAACAGGCTGTTTAAGCGATACACCTTTTACAGAGCGCAGCCCCACTTCAATATACAGGGTGTAATCGCCGGCAGCGTACCCGCCGCCCGGCGGGTATACCAGCACGGCTTTATTATTGTTAATCCCTTCCAGGGCAGTATCAACAACAGCTCCCCGGGCGTCCTTTACATAGATATTTTTACCTCTAATGGTAGCGGGGTCAACTTCTAAATTAAAGGTTACGGTCCAAATCTTGTCCGGCAGCGCGTCCCTTGACTCTAAAACCCTATAGTTACCCGCATCATTAGCCTCTTCAATTGAAAAATTTTCTCTAAATTCATTTTCAACGCCGTAATTGTCCTTTACTAATATTTTCAATATATATTCACCGCCGGTTAAATACTCCACGGCCGGCAGTTCACAGAACCAGTTTTCCTCATCAATATTTGCAATCATCCAATCAGCCTCATTCTCTAAAACTTCTCCGGTTTCAACATTTAAATAACTGCCATCAGAATTAATAATACCTAACACCACCCGGTACACACCTTCCGGGTCAAATACCGTGCCGGTTAAAAATGAAGTTTTTGTAAGGAGAACCCCCTCATCGCTGATCTCATTTATACTCAACACAGAATTGTGAGTGACATTAAAAATTTGTGTTAAAGCATATACACCGGGGTCTTGTTCAAGTTGAACCCTTATTCTATACTCTCCATCGGGCACAAAAGGCGGAATATAGAATTCGATATGTGCACTGTCATCTATTACCTTGCAATCTTCTTCATCTTCGGCAGCAACATAATAAGCATCGGAGATATTATTCCCGTATTTATCAACCAGCTGCAAATCAAGACCTGAATAATCTTCCACCCCTTCCGCAATAACATCAATAAATGAGTTAATTACTGTTGCGCTAAGTATTTTACCTGCCGGTATATTATTTTCATCATACGGTGTATCGGCTGCCGGGTACTTACTCCTGTCCCAATAATGATCAATAGCCATCTGGTCATCTGTTAAATTATAATAATCATATAAAACCCTTCCCTTTACATCCGGAACGGGGTCATCCCAGGTGCAGTCCAGGTGGTACCAGTTCCCGTATAAATTAACCAGATTCCAGGCATGCAGTCCACCGCCTGCAACCTCCCCGGTTATTATTCTGGCTTCGATACCGGCTTCACTGAGCATCTTGTAAGCAAGCAGGGCATATCCCTGGCAAACTGCCTTACCTTTGGTCAGGGCCGCGTAGGCACTGTGTTCATCAAGACTTTCATCGTATGCCACGCTGGCAACTATGTAATCGTGGATTGCTTTTTCTTTTTCATAGTCATTCATACCATCTGTTAATACATCACCCAGAATTCGGTCGACTTCTGAAGACACAATATCTTCCTGTTCTTTGGTGGTCAGGTACTGGCAATTAAAGGTTATATCAACATCCCCGGTGTAACCACGGTAACTCCACTGGTAGTATTCCATGTTGTAGTACAGGTAATCATCCCGTGCAAAAATAT
>CAJYBN010000009.1 GCA_913064925.1 uncultured Peptococcaceae bacterium | reverse complement strand
CCGCATCGTCAAGATTGATTTCCAGTCTTTTGGCTTCTTCCAGCAAGGCGTTGATGTATTCCAGGTCCGGCCTTTCCGCGGCCAGGGATCGCCGCAGGCTGTTGTTCAGGTAAAAATCCGCGGCGCACAGCAGCGCGTGCGGCAGGGGTGTTTGCATCTCCTTTAAAAACCGCATCAGCGAAACGTGCCGTTCGTAAATCCGCTGGTAATCCGCCGCCAGCTCCGCCAGGGTGGAGTCCAGGATAGCGTTCATGATCTTGCGCTGTTGATCCCGGAAAAGCTGCTTGAGGGAGTAAATGTTTTCCTCCTTAAAGTACTGGTCCAGCAGCCGTATGACGCCGGGCAGGTCCGCACTGTTAAAAGTTCCGGTTACGTTTTCCAACATCTCCCGGTAGAGTTCCTCGTCACGAAACAGGCGCACGCCGCCGCTTACGTTGTGGTAGGCAAAATAAACCACCCCGTAGCTTACCGTCGCCGTTTCCAGTGTAATCCGGGAAGTGATGCGCGCCTTGCCCACCGCCAGCTTGGTCTTGCCCGCCACCAGCGTCCGGCTGTCTTCCCGCTCCACCGTGTAGCAGTAAATACCGGCGTGCTGGTCGTATTTTTCGAACAGCGAGCTTATGGCATAATGGGTTCCCACCTTCAGCAGGTCCACCATGGCCGGGGAGACAAGTTTCTCGTAAATACGCGCCCCGTCCCGGTACTCGGGGATATTGCTTTTGGCCTGGGCCAGCATTTCCAGGAAACGCGGCTCCACCGTTTCTCCGAAATCATGGGCCAGTTGGATGGCCCGCCGGGCGTACTGCAGTATCTGCACCGTTTCTATACCCGATATCTCGTCGAAAAACCACCCGCAGCTGGTGAACATCAGCATGGCGTGCCGCTGCATCTCCAGCAGTTTCAGGGCAGCAATTTTTTCCGGCTCGTTAAGGCGGCGCCCGGCGTGTTGCAATAAGAACCGGTCGATATTTTCCGGTGAACGGTCGAGGATGACAACGATGTAATCGTCGCGTGCCGCCCAGGGATCGCGGAAGAGCTTGCCGGCGTGTTTCTCGCACAGGGGTGCCAGCGTGTTCCGCAGCCAGTTCAGCGCGTGGCGCAGCGGCGCTCGCCAGGCCTGGCTCCACCCGGGGTTCATGCCGGAGCTGCAGCCGCAGTTGCCCTGCCAGCGCTCCACCCCGTGGGCACAGCTCCAGGCGGTAAACTCGTGAATCTCCACCTCGTGGGTAGGCGGGTGCATTTCCAAAAACTCGCCGTAATTGGTGATGCGCGCCAGCTTGTTGGATTCGATGTAGTGCAGGACATAAGCCAGGGCCATTTCGCCGTACCGGTGGTGATGCCCGTAAGTCTCTCCGTCGGTAGCGATGTGCACCAGCTGGGGCCAGGTACGGCCGTCGGAAAAACCGCCCAGCAGGCGGCCGGCAAAATGCTCCCCGTCGACCAGCAGGTTTTCAAAGGCCACGGCACGGGATATAGGCCCGTCGTAAAAGAAAATATTTATTACCCGGCCCGAGCCCGGCAAGCGCAGCTGGTAGGGCCTGGAGGGGTCGATCCCCCCGGTGGGTAATTCCTCCCACTGGCTGCTGCCTATTTTGCGCACCCGCCGGGCCTGGTGCGGGGCCAGGATGGTAAAGGCGATGTCCTGCTCGGCCATAATTTCCAGTGTCTCCAGATCCACCGCCGTCTCGGGCAGCCACATCCCCTCGGGCCGGCGCCCGAAGCGCTTTTCGAAATCCCTTATTCCCCAAATCACCTGGGTGTATTTATCACGCCGGTTGGCCAGCGGCATGATCATATGGTTATAAGCCTGGGCCAGGGCGGAGCCGTGCCCCGAAAACCTTTGCCGGCTTTCCCTGTCGGCTTCAATAATCGCCCTGTACACTTCGGGCTCATGCAGTTCCATCCAGGCCAGCAGCGTGGGGCCGAAATTAAAGCTGATCCAGGCATAGTTATTAAGAATCTTCTTGATCCAGCCCTTGCCGTTGAGAATACGCGCGGCGGCGTTGGGCGCGTAGCATTCGGCGGTTATGCGCTCGTTCCAGTTATGGTAGGGGTAGGCTGAATCCTGGAGTTCGATGGCCTCCAACCAGGGGTTCTCCCGCGGCGGCTGGTAAAAATGGCCGTGAATGCACAGGTACCGTTCCATGCTTTAATCCTCCTTGACTCGCTGCCACAAAACGCACTGCCCAGGTTCCAGGGTCACGGTCAGTATTCCCGGCGAATCCACCGCTTTGGGGACGGCGGTGCCGCCGCCCAGCCACTGCTCCTCCCCGGTATCCAGTTTCTTGCACCAGTGCCCTGCCGGCAGGGGAAGGTGCGCCTCCACCGCCGCATCACCGAAGGAAAAAAACATGCACACCTCGTCTCCTCTACTCCAGCGGCGCACCAGCAGCACCCTCTCCCGTTCCAGAACCGCGGTATCCAGGTTTTCCCGGTTCATGTCGGCCAGGGCCGGCAGATCCCGGCGCAGGCGGAGCAACTGCCGGTACAACCGGTACAGCACCCGGTGCCGCTCCTGCTGCCGCAGGTCGCGGTTCAACCGGGAACGCGTAAAGGTATTTTCGGCCTGCGGGTCGGGTACCTGGCCCTCCCAGGCGAAGTCGGCAAATTCTTCCCGTCTCCCGCGGCGTACCGCCTCGGCCAGCTCCGGATCGGAATAGCTGGTAAAGTACAAAAAAGGTGCCAGTTCACCGTATTCCTCGCCCATAAACAATAGGGGTATGAAGGGGGACAGGAGCACCGCGCAGGCGGCCAGTTTTAGCTTGGCAAAGGAAACCAAAGATGCCAGCCTTTCCCCGCGGGCGCGGTTGCCCACCTGGTCGTGGTTTTGGGCAAAAACCACAAACCGCCGCGCCGGGCTGAGGCGTGGCGGGCTGCCATGCCGGCGCTGCCGGTAAGCGGAATACTGCCCGGTGTAAACGTAACCACCGCGGAAGGCCCGGGCCAGGTGTTCCAGCTTGCCGAAGTCGCGGTAGTAGCCGCGCCGCTCCCCCGTTAACAGGCTGTGCAGGGCGTGATGAAAATCGTCGCACCACTGGGCGTCTATTCCGTATCCTCCCACTTCGGGCGGGTTAATCACCCGGGGGTCGTTCAGGTCGCTTTCAGCAATTACGTGCACGACCCGGCCCAGGCGCTCCCCCTGCCGGCGCACTGCATCGGCCAGCTCCTGCAGGAAAGGCCGCGCCGACATGTCGGTGATGCCGTGCACGGCGTCCAGCCTGAGGCCGTCCACGTGAAATTCCGTCAACCAGTACAGGGCGTTTTCCACGAAAAAGCGCCGTACCTCGTCGCTGCCAGGCCCGTCGAAGTTCAGCGCCGGACCCCACGAGCCGGTGTAGCGCTCGCTGAAGTAGGGGGCAAATTCGGCCAGATAGTTTCCTTCGAGTCCCAGGTGGTTATACACCACATCGAGGATGACGGCCAACCCGATGCCGTGACAGGCGTCAACCAGCTGGCGCAAGCCATCGGGCCCGCCGTAGGTGTTCTGCACGGCAAAGGGATAAACCCCGTCGTATCCCCAGTTGCGGTGGCCCGGAAACTGAGCTACGGGCATTATTTCTACGGCCGTGACACCCAATTTCTTTAACTCCCACAGGTGCGGAATAGCAGCGGTAAAGGTTCCCTCGGGCGTAAAAGTCCCCACGTGCAATTCGTAGATCACCAGGTCCGGCAGGAGAACGCCGGACCAGCCTGCATCCGACCAAACAAAAGTACTCCCATCCACCACCTGGGAGGGGCCGTGCACTCCTTCCGGCTGGTAGCGCGAGGCGGGGTCAGGCCTTTCCTTTTTGCCATCCAGCAGGTAGAAATACCGGCTGCCCGGTTCCACCCCGTGCAGCACCCCGCGGTAGTAGCCCCGTTCCCGCCGGTCCAGCTCCACCACGCATTCCCGCGGCCGGACGACGTGCACGGCCACCCGCTCGGCCAGGGGAGCCCAAACCTCGAAGCGGCACCGCCCCTCCCCCAGGTAGACGGCACCTAAGCTCACCCCTGCATCCATCAACATTAATTCCCTCGCTTTCTCAACTTGTCGATGTCCCGCAGTACCTTTAGTATGCCGGGCATGCCGCTAAACGATTCCAAGTCCCGGCGCGCCTTGCGCCGCCAGTTGGGATAATCGCCGGCATCACCGGGCACGTTCTGAGGATTGGTTTCCAGCCATAAATCTTCCAGGTTGACCAGCACGATGCGCGGCCGGCCCGCAGCCAGGTGCCGCAGGCAGGACCGCAGAACCGGCGCCGCACCGGTGCCGGGAAGCGGCAGCTGCCCCCGGCGGTGCAAAAACATTACCAAATTCCGGCGGGCCTCCCGACCCTGCCGGCGCCAAAATGCCGCAAAGGGAGACATGTCGTGGGTGTTAAGGGCGGCCAGCGCTCTGGCGCGGACGGGCTTCAGCCCCCCGCGGGGAACCTCCCGGAACTCAAAAGGCAGTATGTACATGCGGTAAATCTTGTGCCGGGCCATGGCCGCCCGGACGTAAGGAGGCACCACGCCCAGGTCCTCGCCCACCAGCACGGCCCGGTGCCGGTGCGACTCCAGGCATAAAACGGCGTAAAATTCCTCGGCGCGATAGCTTACATAAACACCCTGGCGGGCGGCATATCCCTCGGGAATCCAGTAAAGGCGGTGCAGGCTCATGACGTGGTCCAGGCGCAAGGCGCCGGCGTGCCGCAGGTGGTGCCGCAGGCAGTCGATAAAGTAACGGTAGCCCTGCCGCCGCACTCCTTCCGGGTGCAGGGGCGGGAAACCCCAGAATTGTCCCTGGTCGTTTAGCTGGTCGGGCGGGGCACCGCAGCCGGCCTGCAGGGCAAAGGCTTCCCGCCAGCGCCACGTGTCATAGCCGTCCCGGTGCACCCCCAGCGGAAAATCCAGGTACAGCCCCGGCCCGCGCCGGCGGGCTTCCGCCGCCAGCTGCCGGAACTGGTCGTGGACCAGCCACTGCACGTACAAGTGATAATGCTCGGCATCGGGGTCATAATCTTCTTCCCGCAGTTCGCCCCGGCGCATGCGTTCCGGCCACCGGGTCCAACCAGCGCGGCGCTGTTCTACCGCAGCCCGAAAACGGGCATAATCCCGCGCCGCCGGGTGCGCCTCCGCCCAGCGCTGCAGGGCGGCCTGCCTGGCGGGGTCGCCGGCGCAACAACGGGCCAGCAGCTGCAGCACCCTGCGCTTCAGCAGCATCCCGCGGCGGTAATCCACCAGGGGCGCTTCCCTTAAACGGGCGGTCTCTTCCTTGAACCCGGGTGAATTAACCAGTTCCCGGGCTGCCGGGCACTGCCCCAGTTCCGGCGCCCGGGCCGGGTCCAGGTAAAACTCGTTCCAAAACAGGCGGCTGACCGGAGCATAGGGACTGGGGTCGAAAGGTTCATCCAGGTAGGCGGCCAGCAGCGGCAGCGTGCCCACCAGTTCCCCTCCCAACCGGCGCACCCAGCGCATAAGGGCGGCTAAATCTGTAACGTCGGCAGCGGCCCAGCTGCGCCGGGTGCGCAAGGCATAAAGGGGCAGGAATATGCCCCACGCGCGCGCCCGGCCGGCGGGGGGCAGGTAGGCCCGGCGCGGCGCGGCTATCACCAAGCTCGTCCAGCACCGGCCCCCAATGCTCAGCATGCAGCGGTGATAACCCCCCGGCAAGTCGCTGGGCAAGGGCAGGCGCTTAACCAAATAGCGCACCCCCTCCACCGTTGCCGCGCCCTGCACGGGCAGGTCGCCCAGCCGAGCGGTCCACTGCCGCGGAGTGCCCCTTTCCGGCTCCAACAGGCACTCTGCCGTATCACCCGCCCGGTCCGCCGCCAGGCGCAGTTCCAGGTGGGCTGGCCTGCCTTCCCAGGCCACCATCACCGGTTCGCAGCACCGCTGCCACAAATCCTGCCTGCACTTGCGCCATGCTTCGGGTACGTCCGCCCCGGTCTCCACCGGCACGCCCAGCGCCCGGAGCACGGCCAGCACCGGCTCAGGCGCCGCCGCTGCATCTTCAGGGGAAATTTGCACCCCCAGCAGCCGGGCCAACCGGTATAGCAATTGGTCCTCCCCGCTCGGCATCATTTACCCCCCAAAAGCACACTCCCGCCGGTTGCTCCCGGCGCGGGCAGCGCCGGGAACCGGCTGCCGATAGTGGTATTGTGCGCAAAAATGCGCTGTTTAAAACGGCAGCGGCAATTATTTGCGCCGGCGGGAAAACAAATTTTGCGCTGCATACGAACTGATGCGAAGGAGATAATAAGAAGATAGTAATGAAGAAAAAGGAGGGGTTCACGTGTTCAAATACGACAAACGGCTGCTGGAAATGGTCAAGGTGGAAGGCCCCAACCCGCAGTATGCCGCCATGCTGCAGGAGCAGCTGGGCGGGCCCAACGGCGAATTAACAGCCGCCCTGCAGTACATCTCCCAAAGCTTTCGCATTAAGGATCCGGAAATCAAGGATCTTTTTCTGGACATCGCTTCAGAGGAATTAAGCCACATGGAAATGGTCGCCACCGCCGTCAACCTGTTGAACGGCCACGACATCGACATGCAGGGTACGCAGCCCGCGGGCAATATCGAGGCCAACGTGTTGACCGGCCTGGCACCCTACCTGACCAACGGGTCCGGCGTTCCCTTTACTGCCGCCTACGTTAACGTCACCGGTGACCTGCCCGCCGATATTTTGTCCAACATCGCCGCCGAGCAGCGAGCCAAGGTGGTATACGAGTACCTGCACCGCCAGATCAGCGATAAGTACGTGCGGCAAATGATCGACTTCCTGCTGAACCGCGAGGAAGCCCACAATACCCTGTTCCGGGAAGCCCTGCAAAAAATCCAGGACAGCGGCTCCAACCGCGACTGGGGCGTGGACAAGGATGCCCGGCTGTACTTTGACCTGTCCCCGGGCGGCAAGTTTTTCGACGTAGGTCAACCCCAGGCCCCCGGCTTCCAAAACCCGGACCTCAGCCAGTAAGCAAGGCCCGCTGCTTAACGCAGCGGGCCTTGCTTATCCTTGTGAAAAAATCGACACCGGGATAATACGCTTCAAGCGTCAATACTACCAACAGAGGACGTAATTATTGCTTGCCGGTGACAAAACATCTAATATTTAGTTATTAACAATAAACCAATGACTGGAGGTGTTTACCGTGGCAGACAAGCCGAAAACGGTAAAGGACTACATGATTCCGCTGGCGGATTATCCCACTTTACCTGGAAACGCTACCCTAGAACAGGCGGTCAACATGATGTACCGCATGTCCAGGGAAAAGGGCTACCGGTGGATTGTGGTGCTGGACCAAAACAATAAAATTGCTGGCTTTTTGACCCTGCGCGGCGTTTTTGAAGCCATCAACAACCTGGCCCCCAAGGCGGGCGGTTGGCTGGGTGTTTTCACCTTTAACCGCCCCGGCATGTTTTACTGGGAAGGAGTACAGATGATCAAAGACACGCCGTTGAAAAAGTGCATCAAGCCCGTGGTGCAGGTGTCCGTAGCGGAAGACGACTACCCCTCCAAGGCGGCGGAAATAATTTTGAACCGCCGCATCACCATTGTGCCCGTAGTTAACGAACAGGGAGAGGTGGTGGGTATCGTCAGGCCCGTCGACCTCCTGCCGTTTATCAAGCAGCTGTTTGACAACGCGCCGCCCAGTTAGCTCTTTTACTTGCGGCGCCCTCCCGCGTACTGACCTTGATTTGACAAAGCCGGCATGACTACGCGGCACACTCGTGGCACAAACTGGTTCTACCTCACCGTGGCGCTGCGCGAGACATCTGAACCGGCCACAACCAGTTCATTATTACGTAAGAACACCGTCATCCTGCCCTGGGTGGTGGCCGGAAGCGTTTTTTTCGCCCCCCCAACGACGAAAGTCGTCCCCTCGTAAGCTTTGTGCAAAACGGTAATGCGCCCTTTTTCCGTGGTTTTCAACAGCGTCGGAGCGCCGGCCTTGGAACCGGCTTCCCCCACCGTAATTTCATTGGCTGCCGTTACCCTTCCGCCGCGCACGAAGCCGCTGATTAAAACGTTATTGCCGGCGTTCAGTTCGGAAATGTAACACCCCTGCCCTAAAATGTTGATGTTTCCGGTGCAAGACAGCCGCGACTGCAGTACGTATTCAGCGCTTATATCCGCCGGGCTGGTGTTATCAAAGTAATAGCTTTCCGTTTGGGATATGGCCTCCACGATATCCTTAATTTTCTCCGCCGTAAGGTCCCGGGGCGGCAGGTTTTGTTCGATCATTTGCAGCATGCGGCTGGTGAATTCGGGTAATTCCACCGGTATAACCCGGAAATAATGCAGCGTCTGCCCTAGCAACTTGGGAATATCTGGAAAAAACTTTTCAATGATCACCAAGGCCAGATACCCCGCCCTGACCTTGATATCGCTTTCCCTGATCCTGGCCTGCACCTGCTCAAGGGCCTGGATAAGCTTGTTCAACTGCTGCTTCAGGTCGTAAAGGGTCATTTGGCACTCCCGGAAGTACTTACCCTTCACCCCCGCCTGGACCGAGGAGCCGATGATGCTTTTTACCCATACATGTTCCATGGCCACCACGTCCGCTCGGGAGCAGTAACCGGCGATCATCAGAGCACCGCCGGCGCGTATCTTCATGCCATCTTCCACGTTACCGTACACTTTGATGGAGCCCTTGAAAAACTGGTGGCCCGTATTGATATCGATATTGTTGTATATAATTAGGCAGTCCTCCACGGTAAACAGCCAGGCGTCGCGGCCGCGCCTGACCCTGGGGCGGCCCGGCCGGGTGGCCACCACCGTATCGCCATTGCCCGCCAGGCTTGTCCCTTTACCCGCTTTTATATTGATTGTCTTTTTCTCCCTGGGCATCACCGGATCCCCGAAAACCGATGTTCCGGGTAGCCCGGGGGTGCCGGGCCTTCTGACAGCCAGAACGGCGTCCTTTTCTACTGAAGGTATCCATATTTTTTGCTTAAAGTCGATTTTACCGGCTTCCTGTTCATTGGGCCGAATGGGGTTTTCCTGGAACAGCACGGCTACGTAATCATCTACCGGTGGAACGGGCTTTTCACCCTCCGCCACTTTATACTTTCCGTCGGCCGGGTTTTCCAGGATCTGCTGAATTTGCCGGTAATCCAGGCCGAACTTGATACCGCTATCATTTAAAAAATTAAAAATATCCGAGCTGGAATAGGGCAAACAGGTGGTTTCCACCACTTCCGTGCGCAGCACCAAGTTTTTCTGTTCCGGTTGATCCACCAGGACATGCTTGATGTTCCTTTCCAGCTGTATTTTGAGATAGGCAGCCAGTAAGTCTTCAGCGTATTCTATGCTCATTTGTGCCGGTATCTTGACGGTGCGGCACTCTACTTCGATGTGGTCAAGCTCGGAGACCGCCGTTTTTTTCGTTACCTTTTTGCCGTTAATATACAAGGTTACGCCAGTGCAGGGAGTAATGGTGGGTAACACGTCGCGTTCCGGCAGGCCTTTGACTTGAATTACACCGCCGCTGACCCAAGCCGTGCCGAATGTAACCTGAACTCGACCGACATCCGGGGCGACGCCGGGCTCGTTATTAAAATCCGAATTTTCAAAATTATCACTGGGAAGATCGAATAACGGAACCTCCTTCTCTTCTTGTCGCCGTTGCACATTGTCACTACCTTGCTTCTCCCTGTTCAAAAGCTCTTCCTTAATGATCTGTTCCAAAAAAGCTTCAATGGATCCCTTGGCCGGCTGGGTCATAGGCCCCACCTCCCCGCTTTAATATTATCGAAACACAATACCTAGAGGCAATAGCTTTTTACATATTTCGACATTTATTACTATTTTCCTTGTTATAATAAAAATTGTCAACCAAGCCGGGCTAGTTCCCGCATCATGAGCGGCAGCTTGCCAAACATTACCACGCTCTGCTCCTTGGCAGCTCTATGCACCGGGCGATAAAGCGGCAGCAGCTAGGCTTGGCCCCGCCTGCCACACGCAGCTGCCGGCAAAAAAAGATAACGGCTTGTACCGTCCCCCAGATTGCAGGAGATTGCTAGCGGAGGACGCTTCCGTTCCATGCGCTCAGTCCAAATTCCGCGCCGGAAAACTTTAAAGCCGCTGAGCCGCCGCTGCTCTTACGGCGGGTTTTTACCCGCCAGCAAATCGTAAAGCCGCATGACCAACACCACCCCTTCGGCGCGGGTCAGGGGCCGGTCAGGCGCAAAATCCGTGTCCGAAACCCCTTTTACAAGGCCCAGCCGGCAAGCCCGCTCCACTGCTTCCCGCGCCCAGTGCCCTTGCATATCGGTGAAAACGCAAGTCTTTCCCTGGCCCTGCAGTTCGCCGAGCGCGATATTAACGTCATTGCGGAACTGCGCCCACCCTTCAGCAGCGGAAGCAAAACCGTACCGGACGGCATAGGAGTCCTCCACCCAGTAAGCCGGGCACACCTTGCCGGTTACGTCATAGTGTCGCCAGAGCCTATCCGTGTACCAGCCGCGGCGGTGCAAAATGTGAGACACCAGGGCCACGGTGTTGGCGTAGGTTTGCCGGAAATCGCCGTCCCGGTTGACGCACATTTCAATGCCCAGCGTGCAGTCGTTAGGGTAAGGAGAGAGCAGCTCCAGAGCTTTTGGCGTGTATTTTTCGGCTCCCACGTGATAGGCCATTTCATTTTCCGGCAGACATTGTACCACCTGTTGGTCATCGACGATATAATGAGCGCTTACAGACCGGCCCACACTATTGAAGTAATTGCGATTGGCCACTGCGTCGGCCCCGGCACCGGTGTTACCCGTCCAGTGGAGCACCAGAGCCTTGGGGGTTATTATAACGCCGGGCCGGCCCGGAGCCGATTCATCCAGCAGCATGCGGCGCAAAACATACTCTCTCAATTCAGTTGACCTTCCTTTCTACCCGCGGGATTTTATGTGCAAGCCATAAATTAGCGGCCCTGCAGTTACTTGAAAGCATACATCCTGGCTTGCCTATAAATACTATTACTATATTAATTATAGCAAACAAATGTTCTTCCTGCTATTTACTATAATGTCGATTCTTGTTGAATTTTAGATAACAGCATGTTACAATTAAGCGTTGTAACCATTTATGTCAAGTTTTTCTCATGGAGGCCGTCAAGGCCTTATTTTTTTGGCGCACATAACAATGCCCCTGCTGTTGAAGCAGGGGCTTGCCCTAACGAGCGAAACCCGGCGTTTAACCCACATCGATGGATAAATACGCGCAATATATCAACCATAAACCAAGCAATAATTTCTCCACGGCCCATTGCTTTACCGAGCTCAACATGGTTGCTTCCCCCCCTCGGCGTTTCTGAAATAATGTTAACATTTCCCGCCGGTTATAATAAAGTCGTGACGGGCGAATCGTCGATTTTGGACGGTTAATAACGCTCCGGCGTTTTTGTCAACTCCCGTTTACCGTTCATCCCCGCCCACCGCCCGCCGGGCGCGGTAAACAGCCTGTAACGCCGTAATCCCGCTTCACCAATGTCACCGCAGCGGAGCCTGCGGCACCCCGTGCGTATTCCATAAATAAACGGTGAAATTTACCGGCCCGGGAAAAAAATAAACGCCCCGCGAGGCGTTATGGAACACTGCGCGAGGCGTTATTTTGTTTCCGGGTCCCCGGCGCCCTTTTCCCCTTCCAACCTGTCCAAAAATTTTTCCTCCTTGGGATCATCGATATGCAGCGCCTTTTTTATTTTTTTCAGTTCGTTGAGAATCTGGGCAGTGCGGGTAGCTGCTAAAATAGAGCAAACCAAAATAGTAGTTACCACGATTAAATTGATTAAATCCACGCCAAGCCCTCCTGTATGATGTTTTGTTGCATTTTATCACAGAGCGGGCAGTTGTGCTACGCCGTCCCGGTAATTTAAATTTCCTCCCGCATTTCGCTTACCGCCCGGGCCAGTTCGCCGATGCTGGCCGACAGGCCGTCCAGTCGGTTTTCGATCCTCACCAGTAGGTAAACAGCGACGGCGATGGGAAAACCTACGTTGGCGACCATGCCCAGGAGTTCTTCCATGTGCTAACCCCCCTTGCCAAATCTAATGCAATAAAACGGATGGGGGAGATTTTTGCCTCTCCCCCATGCCGCCGCTTAAGGTGCCGGGTCGTACAGGTCGTTGACGGTGCGGTCGATGATCTTGACGTCGTATTTGCTAACCAGGTCGCCGCCGGAAGTGGTAAGTATATTGCTGGCTATAATCTGGTCCATAACCGCTTCTATTTCGGCAGCCGTCAGGTCGCTCCTGGGGTCGTCCAGGCTTATGGTATAGTTGGACCCCGCCTGGTTTTTAAACACCATGCGTAACGTTCTGGTGGTTTCAGGCATGTAGTTGACCTCCCTTCCTTCCGTACTACATTTTCATCTAGATGTTACCTTACACAACCGCTTCTTCCAGCGCCGCGCTGTCGATGCGCAGTACCGCGGCCAGGGGGTGCTGCTGCAGCTGGGCCAGGGCCTGGGCTACGTTGTACAGGTCCTGGTCGGTTGCTCCAGTCTTGACATTGTTCAGGCTCTTGTTGCGGTAAACGGGGTCGCCGTCGGCATCCACCCCCGTTTGGAACTGCATGCGGAGCACCGTCCCGGCAGGTATGCTGTTTACCGCCATACCTCTCCCCTCCTTTTCCCCGCGTTTATCCCTCCCTGGCGCGGGCCGGACCGGCAGCGGGCCGCGCCAGCAGGGCCCCGGGTTTTTTACCGGTCGATTTTAATTTTACTGGGGAACATATGTTTGGTCAAGGCAAAAAATGTAAAAATACGGAAATCACGACCCTTTTTTCCGACTGCCCGCAGCGGCAGCCTGTCCATGCCTGATTTCGGCCTGCAGGAAAATTTCGTCCAGGGACAATTCCAGGGCGCGGGCCAGGGTTATCCAGGTCCGGAGCGTGCCGGTACTGCGCCCCCGCTCTATGTCGTTGATAAAGGACCTGGACAGCCCTGTTATCATGGCCAGTTTGCGCTGGCTCCAATTCCTGCGCCGCCTGGCATGGGCTACTGCGCTTCCGAAATGCGGCAAACCGTTCACCCCCTCATATCGTTATACTGGCAAGTAAAAATTTACCTCCAACCATGCCCGGATGCAAACTACGCAAACATTTGTTCGGTGCCAAAAAAGTGGTTTTTCCGGTTGTTTTTCTTTGTTTTGCCGCCGGGCAAATAATTTGACCCCACAAAAAAACAGCCCCCGGGTGGGCGTAAACGTGGTGGCCAAATGGGCAGCGTATGCGGCATTTGCGTGGACGCCTGCCCCCGGGGTGATTGACCCGCCGGCCCATTTGCCATTTGCCCCAAAAACCTGTACACTATACCAGAGGTGATTTCTTATGATTAAAGTTCAACTGCCGGACGGCCGTAAAATCCCGCTGGACGACCGGCAGGCGGAGAAAGTACGCTCCCAGGGGCTGAGGTTCACCCCGTTTACCCGCTACCCGCTGGTTTATGAAAACGAGGATGCGCCCGACGAGTCCCCCGATACGGTGAAAACTGGCGAGCTTGGCGATGTCGACCAGGATCACTTCAAGCCTGCGGAAGAATCACCGGAGGAAGTATAGCACCAACTCCTTTGCGCCCTGCCCCGGCAGGGCGTTTTGGCGCCCAAGATCTGCTTGACGCGACCGCCGGCCGGTCCGGCTAGCCCGGTACGCCGATGTACGCATGGACGGCCTCCCTGATGGCATGGTTTAAACGATGGCAAAAATCGTAAATTTCCCGGTCAATTTCCACCCTTTGCACCGTACAGCCCAACTCCGGCGCGGCCACAAAAACTGCTGAACGCAAGTTATCCCGGCCGGGCCAGATTTCATCCGCCGTCCAGCCGCCTGGGTTGTAAACGGGACATCCCCGCACCTCTTCCCCGGCCAGGGGGCGATGCGTGTGCCCGAACACCAGGCTGAAACGAGCGGGATAGCTCCCCGGGACCGCCTCCCTTTCCCGGTCGATGTAGGCCAAATACCTGGCCATGCGCCCGGCCAAGGCCGGGTCAAGCTCGGAACCGCGATCGCCGCCCTTTTTAAACTGTCCCAGCAGCCGCTTAAACAGCCACTTGAGGGTAAGAATGTCCAGCACCATACCCAGGCGCTCGGCCAGCCAGCGCAATTCCTCGTAGATGTTTTCCAACTGCTCGGACAAACTGCCGGACTGGCCGCTCCCGTACCAGATAAAGTCCAGGTAAGGCGCGTTGAACATTTCCAGCTCGGCCAGGCTGCGCGCTTCAGCCAGCGAGGTGCCTATCCAAGAAATCTTCTGGTCAAAAAAATGGCCGTGGTGAAAAAGCAGGTGGTCTTCCCCGCAAACGGTGACGTAATTGGGGTAGGCCAGCCAGCATCTTTTCCGCACGTGCGGGGGAAAAAGGCCTAGGAGAAACTGGGCACCTCCACCGTAACCGGACCAGGCGCCCGTGTCCCTGCCGGGCCCGGTGATGCGGGGAAATTCGCGCGGCAGCTGCCCGCTGCGCAGGGGCATCTCAATATATTCTTCCTCGCAAGCCTGCACCCACAGGTGATGATCGTGGTTTCCGGGCACCCAGACCACGGCGCCCGGCAGTATACCAGCGAGAAGCTGCTGAAAGAATTCCCGGGCCTGCAGGGCACATCCGGCGTAGGGGGCTAGGGAGAGATCCATTATATCCCCCACCAGCACCAAATCGGATATGCCGCCGTACTGGCGCGCGACTCTTTTCAGCAAGGCGTTTAACTTGTGCGGCATTGTGTTTAACGGGGGATGTTTAAATTCTTCCCGGTCCCGCAGTACGGGCGGAACCACCTCCCGCAGCAGCGGGTTCAGCGTCGAGCTGTCCTCACCCAGGTGTAGGTCGCTTAGGGCCACCACCGCCGGCATTGCATAATCCACCTCCACAATATGAGTTCATAAACAAATTATGCAATCCGCCGGGTACCGGTCCCGGGAGAGGCAGGAATTTGTTTGCCGCGGTGGAATAATGTCACAAAAAGGCGTTCTTTACAGGAGTGAAAGCAATGACCAAAGGGGTAAACAGAAAAACCAGCGCCCTCCGGGCGCTGGCCATTGGCACACTGGTTTTGCTGTGGCTCGGCTTGGCGGGTGCGGGCTTTTGGTATGCCAGGCAGTACGTACAGCAAACGGTGCGGGAAATACAGGAAACCAATGCCTTGCACGTTCAGGCTTTGGAAGAAGAAATCCACGCGCTGCGCGGGGAAATGCAGCGCATCGAGGAGGCGCTGGCCGCCGCCGACCGGACCCTGGCCGGCACCAGCTCGGCCAGCGAAGAAGTGAACGAACGCATATCCCAGCTGGACCAGCAGCTGAAAAAATTGGAAAAAAGCCTAAATATCTTACAGGAGTCCAGCAATGTGGATTATTAATGCATTTTTCGCCGCCTTGCTGCTGCCCTTGGCGGGGCTGGCGGCCGGCGCGTATCTGGCGCTGCACGACGGCGCCGCAGAAATGGCCCTGCCCCTGGAAAAGTTGGAACCGGCCTTGGCGGCGGTGAAAAAGGACGCCCTGGCGCTGGAAAGAAATATCGGGTTCATCAGGGAGACCGCCGAAGAGCAACGGCGCCGCTACCGGGAGCAGGACCGCATTCTCGCAGAACTGGCCGGCAAAAGCTACTCGCAGAAAAAACTGTCGGATGAAATATACGAGCAATTGATACTGGATAGGCTGGGCCCGCCCATCGGCGAGCACCGTTCCGAACGGGTGGAAATTAAAGTGTTCGAGCTCCGGGAGCTGGGATACCGGGGTTACATAGCCAAAGTAAAGCTGCTGGACCCCACGGCCTTCAAAGTAGTGCTAGGCCGGGACACTCTGGGAGAGCGAGAAACCACCAGCGCCGCCGTACAGCGCACCGGGGCGGTGCTGGGCATTAACGGCGGGGGATTTTACCGCACGGTCAGGGATGGGAAAGAACGCATGCTGCCCACGGGCAACACCGTAATCGACGGCCGTTTGGTGGGCCGGTTTTCCCCGTCCCACAACGGCCTGGCCTTTGCCGGCGTCGACAGCACGGGCGAACTGGTGGGCGGCGCTTTTTACGAAAAAGACAGCTTAATGCGGCTCAAGCCCCTGGCGGGGGTGAGTTTTATACCCGCGCTAATTAAAAATCGCCGCCCGCTGCCCATACCGGAAAAATGGCAGCATCAAAAACACCCCCGGACCATCCTGGGCGAATACGGCAACGACGACCTGATCATGATGGTGGTGGACGGGCGGCGGGCCGGCTGGAGCAGCGGGGTCACTCTGGAGGACCTGCAAATAAAGCTCATCCACCTGGGCGTTATCGAAGCCTATAACCTGGACGGCGGCGGGTCCAGCACCTTTGTCTTCAAGGACAAGGTGCTTAACCGGCCCTCGGACGGCCGGGAACGCCCGGTGGTGACCAACATCGTCATTATGCCCTGACCCTCGGCTAGTGCTGCAACTCCAAACCGGATACCGTTATGTTGACGCCGCCGATGCGCAGGTCTGTCATCGACTCGATAGTATCCCGCACCTTTTGCTGCACCCGGCGGGCCACATCCTGAACCGGCAGGCCGTACCTGACTACGATGGACAGGTCAATGACGACTTTTTTTTCTTGCACGGTGATCTTATTGATGTGCGACAGGCTCTTATGTCCCAGGATCCCGCCGCCGGCTCGCCCCTCGGTGGCGGCTACGCCTTCCACGCCGGACAGGGCCATGTCCACCATACTGCGGATAACGTCTTCGTTGTACCTGATGCTGCCTAGCCGGTTTTGTTCGGAAAAGTAACTTTTCACGATATTACCTCCCTGGTAACGGAGTCAAAGGTTGGTCAATTCATTTTACCATAATCCATATTATTTTTCTAAGGGGGGCGATTATGCCGCTGTGAATGAAATGGAAATAGGGCCTTTCGTGCGTCGTTCGCCCTTGGAAACGGAAGCGCCTGCAGGTGATTTGCCAACAACCTCGCCCGGGCTTTTACCCGGGCTTTTTTTGCCCGGGCAAGTTTTTTGCGCGCCGGGCGGCTCGTTAATCCTGTATACACGACAAATTAAGCTGGCCCTGCCGCCTATTTTTGTTTATAATGTATAAGGGTGACAAAAGTAAAAGCATGGAGTTGATGAACAGCAATGCGGTGCAAAGACTGCCTTTATTTTAAGCAATGGAAGCCCATTGAAACCGCTATGTGTGAAAAAAACCGCAAGCCCGTGGAATCCAACAGCCGGCCGTGCGACGATTTTGTCAGCAAGCGGCAGATGACCAACGAATGGGGGGAATCATCCACGGATAGCTGCAAGTGCTGCCGGTAATAAAAGCCACTACTCTTGTCCTCGCTGCCAGCGGGGTTTTTTGTTTCTTTTCTTCCGGGCAGCGGCCGCACCGGGCGCGGCGCCGGGCGGCGGTACCGGCGGCGGCCGCGCCCCTTGTTATCTAATCCCCGAGCGCCGCTGTCTTTCGCGGCGCGTTTTATTCCTCTTCTTGCAGGGCAAATTGCAGCCCTTCGCCTGCCGCCCGCATCACCACGGTCTGCCGGGGCGCAACTTCCCCCTTGACGATCATGCGGCTCAAAGCGGTTTCTACTTCCTGCTGGATGACTCGCCGCAGCGGCCGGGCTCCGTAGGCGGGCTCGTAGCCCCGTGCGGCCAGGTAATCCAGCGCGCCGTCGTCCCAACGCAGCCTGATTCCCGCCCCCTCGTGCACCCGCCTGGCCAGCCTGGCTAGCAGCAGGTCGGCGATTTGCCGCACCTGCCCGCGGGTCAGGGCGTGGAATACCACGATTTCGTCCACCCGGTTGAGGAATTCGGGGCGGAAATACCGGCGCAGGATGTCCAGCACGGCAGACTTCATCTGCTCAAAGTCCCCGCCCCGTTCCTGGTGCGCCAGTATCTCCTGGCCTCCCAGGTTGGAGGTCATGATAACCACCGTGTTTTGGAAGTTGACGGTGCGCCCGTGGCCGTCGGTCAGCCGCCCGTCGTCCAGCAGCTGCAGCAGTATATTGAACACGTCGGGGTGCGCCTTCTCAATTTCGTCCAGCAGTATCACCGAGTAAGGCTTGCGCCGCACGGCCTCGGTGAGCTGGCCGCCCTCTTCGTAGCCCACGTAACCCGGGGGCGCGCCGATCAACCGCGCCACGGCGTGCTTTTCCATGTACTCGGACATGTCCAGGCGCGTCATGTTGCGCTCGTCGTCAAACAGGGCCTGGGCCAGCGCCCGGGCCAGCTCGGTTTTGCCCACGCCGGTGGGGCCCAGGAAGATAAAGCTGCCGATGGGGCGGTTGGGATCCTTGATGCCCGCCCGGGCGCGCAGCACCGCGTCGGCCACCGCCCGCACCGCCTCGTCCTGGCCTACCACCCGGCGGTGCAGTTCCTCTTCTAGCTGCACCAGTTTCTGCTTTTCGCCCTCCAGCAGCTTGCTGACCGGGATGCCGGTCCAGCGGCTGACCACGCGGGCGATGTCCTCCTCGTCCACCTCTTCCTTGAGCAGCATGCCGTGCTTTTGCTTGCCGGCCAGGTATTCTTCCTCGGCTTTAAGCCGGCGCTCCAGCTCGTACAGTCGCCCGTACTTCAACTCGGCCAGGCGGTTGAGGTCGTACTCCCGCTCGGCCCGCTCGATTTCCTGGCGGGTTTCCTCGATTTCCTTTTTCAGCTGGCGCACCCGGGCGATGGCCTGCTTTTCCGCCTGCCACTGTGCTTTCATGGCGTCGGCCTCGCTGCGCAGGTCGGCCAGCTGTTTCTTGATTTTTTCCAGCCGTTCCCAGGACAGCGGGTCCTTTTCCTTGCTCAGGGCGGCTTCCTCAATTTCCAGCTGCATGATGCGCCTGGTGATGTCATCCAGCTCAGCGGGCATGCTGTCTATTTCCGTGCGCAGCCGGGCCGCCGCCTCGTCCATCAGGTCAATGGCCTTGTCGGGCAAGAAACGGTCGGAGATGTAGCGGTCGGACAGGGTGGCTGCCGCCACCAGGGCGCTGTCCTTGATGCGCACGCCGTGGTGCACCTCGTAGCGCTCCTTGAGCCCGCGCAGTATGGAAACGGTGTCCTCCACCGACGGGGGGTTGACCAGCACGGGCTGGAACCTCCTCTCCAGCGCCGCGTCCTTCTCCACGTGCTTGCGGTACTCGTCCAGGGTGGTGGCGCCGATGGTGCGCAGCTCGCCCCGGGCCAGCATGGGTTTCAATATATTGCCCGCATCCACGGCGCCTTCCGCCTTGCCCGCGCCCACCACGGTGTGCAGCTCATCGATGAACAGGATGACGCGGCCCTGGGACTGCTGCACTTCCTTGAGCACGGCTTTCAGCCTTTCCTCGAACTCGCCCCGGTACTTGGCCCCGGCCAGCAGCGAGCCCATGTCCAGGCTGATGATGCGCTTGTCCTTAAGGCCCTCGGGCACGTCTCCAGCCACAATGCGCCGGGCCAGGCCCTCCGCGATGGCGGTCTTGCCCACGCCGGGCTCGCCGATAAGCACGGGGTTATTTTTGGTGCGCCGGGAGAGGATTTCCATCACCCGGCGAATCTCGTTGTCCCGGCCGATTACCGGATCCAGCTTGCCCTCCCGGGCCAGCTTGGTCAGGTCACGCCCATACCTTTCCAGCGCCTCGTAGGTTTCCTCCGGGTTTTCTCCGGTCACCCGCTGGTGGCCGCGCACCGCCCGCAGCGAGTTAAGCAGCTTGTCGCGGGACAGTCCGGCCTGCCGCAGCGCCTCCCTGGTTTCCGATTCCCCGTCCTCCAGCAGCGCCAGGAGCAGGTGCTCCACGCTGACGTAATCGTCCTTCATGCGGCGGGCTTCCTGTTCCGCCCGCGCCAGTACCCGGGCCAGGCCGGAGCCCAGGTACAGGGAACCCTCATAGCCAGTCACCACGGGAATTTTGCCCAGAAGGGACTCCACCCTGCCGGCCAGGTCCACCGGGTTGACCCCGGCGTGTTCAAGGAAACGGGGTACCATGCCGCCCTCCTGGGCCAGCAGCGCCGCCAGCAGGTGCTTGCCGGTCACTTCCTGATGGTGCCTCTCCGCCGCCAGTTGCTGGGAAGCCGCCAGGGCTTCTCTTGATTTTTGCGTGTAACGGTTGAGATTCATACCGGTTTCACCTCCTCTGCAGGCGTTCTATCTCATCCTGCAACTGATTGATTCTCTCCAGTAAGTCCAGTATCACGGCCGTCCCGGGAAGGTTTACGCCCGGGTGGCGGCGCAGCCGCAGCAGTTTCTGTAAGCGCGCCGCCTGGCCGGCCGGTATACGCCTCTTTCGTCCAATGCATTAAAAAAGGGGATTAAACGTGTTCTGACTTTAACTTTGACTTTTCTTGACCTTATTTTAATACAAGGATAATCAGCTGTCAAGCACAACTTTTCAAAATTCTTCCTGGCCGGGCATAATCCCCCGGCAAGTCTGCTTTGGAGAACCTCATCCATTTCGATAGCTCCTGCAACACCAGGTGTAGGCAGGAGCCGGTGGCAGAGCGGTCAAGGTGAAAATGCAGTTGCAGGATAAAAATGCCAGAGATTAAAATTAAGGTGAAGTAACAAACTTTTTAGAAAAGGCATTGATATGAGGCAACCGTGAAGGGGCATTGGGCTGCCGGGCTCCTGTTCCCAAAAACAATTCAAATGCAAGAAAGGTGGTGGAACCTTTGTTCAAACTGGAAGTGCCCGACCTGAAAATCGGCATTGTCAGTGACACCCACGGCGACTTGCGCACTTGCCGCCGGGTGTGGGAAAAATGCTTCGGGGATGCGCAACTGGTTATCCACGCCGGGGACGTTTTGTATCACGGCCCCAGGAACCCCATCGCGGAGGGATACGATCCCGCCGGCCTGGCTGAGTTTTTGAACGCCTGCCCCGTTCCCCTGCTGGTAGCTCGGGGCAATTGCGACGCCGACGTGGACCGGCTGGTGCTGCAGTACCCGCTGCCACCCTTCCTGTTCATGCAGTTCGGCGGGCTGCGCATCATGGTGGAACACGGAGACGGCTCGGGCCTGGACAGGCAGTACATGGTTGATACCGGCCGCAAATACGGCGTACACCTTTTTATCACCGGCCACACGCACCAGCGTATGCTGGAAAAAGTCGAGGAAGTGGTTATATTAAACCCAGGCAGCCCGTCGCTGCCCAAGGGTGACGGTAAGCCCTCCGTGGCCTTGCTGGAAAGGGGGCGCCTGCGGGTGCTCGACGTCCTGACCGGAGAAACGCTGGCGGAAATGGATTTGGGGCCAGCAGCAATGTAACAAATTCCGTTCCGGCCTGATTTAGGCCGCCATGCAAAAGAATTTCCAAAAGAAAAATTGAGCCTGGCAAACCACCCGGGGTTGTCCCCGGGTGGTTGCTCAAATGCTTAAAGGGAACAGGAATATGGAAAGGAGCCTTCCGTTGAGGCTCCTCGTTCTAATTTCATAGTTTTACTTAAAGTAGCGAGTTACAGCCACTCCCCAACCTGGAGGGGTTAAGGAGGGGTAGTTCACTTTCACTTTGCTTTCTCACTACAAAAAGTTAATCTTTACTCTGTTTTCTTAACTTGTACTCATAAAAATGGACCGGCTGACACCCAAGCAAGTGGAAGATTGGCTATTCAAGCGCATCCCATATTTGGAACGGGTCACCGTCGGGAATTTGTCCAAAATGAATACCATCTTGCTGGCACTTCGAGAGTTTGCCAAGTCAGCGGGGCTGAAACCATCTTTTACCGTATATATGTCACGGGGAAAAGGCCCGAGACAGCGATTGCAATTTTCTAAATATGGCAATCCTCAAATAGAAGAGATGTATGCCACGCACTATGTACGGAAAGTCTGAACCGGGCTATTTCTATACCAATAAGGTAAACAGGCGGCTTTTTTAGTGGTCTTCCATTCGTCCCTTGAAAAAACAATACTCTATAAGTCATAATGTTTATATAACACGATTAATGCAGTATGATCAAACACCTTTGCCAGGGAGAAAAATGCTAACATGGATCTTTTCAATTTCCAAAAGTATATAGACAATAAAATACTTGACCGCGGCTGGGAATATTATCAGCATAACAGCATAAAGTCCATCACCAAGGAAAATGAAAATACCTACACGGCCATTGTGGCCGGAACTGATGACTATTCTGTTGAGGTTCAACTCGGCGGCAATAACGATATAGTGTATTCCCACTGCGACTGCCCGTATGACCTGGGACCTTACTGTAAACATGAGGTCGCCGTTTTCTACGCACTCAGGGAAATGCTGGAACGGGATCAGGATTATGTAACAGCCGATTCAACATTTGCATTGCCTGCCCGTCCCGTTAAGAGTAAGAAAAAAGTCCCTGCAGCCAAAGAATCCCCCTATGACAGGTTTACATCGATCATTTCCGCACAATCCAAGGACAAGCTTGTTCAATTCCTGGTTTCCCTGTCCCTTGAAGATGATGCAATAGGCCGCCGGGTGGAACTTGAATTCGGTGCCGATGACGGCGAACAGGAGTACAAAAAATGCATTGCGCTTATTCGTAGCTATATCAGGCAGTACAGAGACAGGCATGGTTTTGTTTCGTACCAGGAAACCTCCGGTGCTGCAGAAGGCGCCTGGATGGTGCTAGAAAGGGCAGAACAGGCAAAAGATAACGGTGATTATAAAAGAGCTCTACACCTTTATTTGTGCATCCTTCATGAAATGGTGCCACTACTGCAGTCTGCCGATGATTCCGGTGGATTTATCGGCGCCGTCATCGATGAATCCATCTCGGCCCTGCAAAGCCTGGCCCAAGCCAACATGCCCGATGATGCCCAGCAACACCTTTTCCAAAAAATCCTTAGGGAGTCGTCCAATAAAATTTACAACGGTTGGCCCGACTGGAGGCTGGGCCTATTGGAAGCCTGTGCCCAACTTACCGTTACCACGGAGCGAAGGAAGATATTTGAAAAACACCTTGATTCATTCATGAATGAATTTGATGGCTCATGGAGTTCTCGATACCTGACGGAAAGGATGGCCATGATACGCTACCAGCTGACCCTTAAGTTTGCAGGAGAAAAAATGGCGGCAGAGTTTATGGAGCAAAACATCAGCTTCCCCCTATTCAGGGAAATGGCCATTAAAAAGGCATTGTCCCAAAAGGAATATGACCGTGCTGAAAGACTTGCCCTTGACGGCGAGCAGCATGACAAGGGAATGCCAGGCCTTGTCAACAAATGGAAAGAATTAAGGTATGAAGCATACAGGCTCTCCGGCCAAATTGATAAACAACGCAGCCTGGCCATAGAGCTCATCATGGCCGGCAGCTTTGATTATTATAAGAAACTGAAAGCGACTTATGCCAAAGATGAATGGGTATCAGTATACCCCAGTATAATCAAGGCTCTTGAAAAACAAAAGGGCTATTCCGGTAATTATACAAACATACTCATAGAGGAAGGTGAACTGCATAAACTTCTTGACTATGTCAAAACCAAGCCGGTTTATATTACGGAATATTACCAGCACCTGCTTCCCACTTTCAGCAACGAGGTCTATCATATTTTTGTTCAGTACATCCTCGATGAAGCAAAAAGGGCAAACAACAGGAGCGGGTACCGAAAGGTCTGTTCCTATATCAGGCTGCTTGCCAACATAGGCGGAAAAGAGCATGCACGCCAAGTAACGGATAACCTTCTGGCCACCTACCCGAGAAGACCGGCTTTCCGAGAAGAACTCAGGAAAATAAGGTTTTAGCACTTGTTTTTATTCACCAAAACGGGTCTACCGCCAGTATGGCGCCGTAGCCCGCTTGTATTTCTGAAACTCCCTACCATATATAACTTTGAGCCTTTGAATAATCTCAAAAACCACAGGACATATCTTACAGTTGTCAATGAGATTGAAAAGCCTGGACACAATTTCCTTTTTGCCGGTATACGGGTATTCCTTGCAAGTTTCAGGGCGCACATCATATATTGAACAACCTTCAGGAGTGAGGAAAGGACACGGCGTGTTTTTCATGCTCCATTTACCAGCATGTTTCCTAAGATATGTTTTCTTGAATTGAGATATGGAAAACCCCAGGAATTTAGAAATTCTTGCAATATCTTTTTCGTTCAGCACAGGCACAATTTTTTTGCAGCAGTTGGAGCATAATATACAATCCACTTGCGCAAAAAGCTCTTCATGCATGTTATTTACCAGCCTGTCCACCTCATCGGAATCCCGACTTTTTAAAAAAGACCTCAATATAAGATTATCCATTTCCACCCTTTGGCTTTCTTTTTCAAGCTGTTCCGGTGAAACCATATCATTCAATACTCCTTTAAATTATAATCCTATATGCAAAGGAAACTCCTGTGCGGGAAAGACCGCAAGACATTGCTCTACAATGTGGTGAATATTTAAAATGAGGCCTCTAAAATGCTACCCGGCCATTTATCTTAAATTTTACATCACTGCTTGGTTTGTAAAAAGTTAAAAAGATTCAGGTAAGCAACGGGTTTCTTAACAATTCCTTGCAAACAGCGAACAACACTCCACGTGCGTGGTATGGGGAAACATGTCCACGGGCTGCACTTCCTGCAGCTCGTAGCCAAGCCCGGCCAGGCGGCCGGCATCCCTGGCCAGGGCAGCCGGGTCGCAGGACACGTAGACCACCCGCCGGGCGCCGCTCCGAGCGACGGCCTCCAGCACCTCCGGGCGGCAGCCGCTGCGCGGCGGGTCCAGCACCACCACGTCCGGTCGATATCCTCCATCTACGTGCTCCGGCAGCAGGCGCTCCGCCGCGCCGCGGAAAAAGAACGCATTATGCAAGCCGTTGAGGGCGGCATTGGCCTCGGCGTCCCGCACCGCCCGCGCATATATTTCGTAGCCCCGTACCGCGCCAGCGTGCCGCGCCAGGCAGAGGGCAATGGTACCAACCCCGCAGTAAGCGTCGGCAACTTCTTCGCCGCCCCGCAGCGCGCTGTAGGCCAGGACCTGCCGGTAAAGCACGGCGGTTTGCTCCGGGTTAACCTGGTAAAAGGACCCCGCGGAAACCCGGAACCGCAAGCCGTCCAGCTCGTCACGGATATAGTCCCGGCCAGCCAGCGTGTGGTAGCGGCCGCGGCGGTCCTGTTCCACCACCGAAACCACGCCGGGTAGGCGTGCGATTTCCGCGGCCGGCGCCCCGCAACCGCCCGCCCGGCGGCCGCTGCCAGTCAATACCACCATTACTTCCCCTGTGCCGCCCCGGCGCACCGCCACCTCTGCCGGCAACGGCGAGCCCAACCCGGTGTTTTCCAATATATCCCGCA
>CAJYBN010000008.1 GCA_913064925.1 uncultured Peptococcaceae bacterium | reverse complement strand
TTGAATGCATAGCCTGTCTTTCTATAAAGGCTCTACCGATTTTAGTATTTAGATAAATAGTAAGATACTCTGGCAAAACATGATTTATATTTGGTCTTACTCGAACCAAATAAGAAGCAAAAACAGCATCAATATCTTCTTTTAAAACTCCAGTTCTTCCAACGTATTTAATGTTTCCATTTGTTCTACAAAATAAAATATCATCCTTTTTAAGACGCAAGGAGTAATATTGATGCTGAGGAAGGATAACCCATTTTTCAGGTTTAGTTAAAAAACAATCTTCAATTTCATTTAATCTAAAAATCTTGTAACCAATACCTTCTTCGTTTAAGGGAAGAGATGTTCCATATTGCACAAAGTCTAAAATTGAACCTATTTTTACCCATTTAACTTTCTTTTTTAAATATTGTAGAACATTTGGCTTATAATATTCTGCTTCCATTCGTTGATTAACTAAAATGTTTGATAAAGGAACTACGCTTGAAACTGCCATCTTAATCCCTCCAAAAATCGAAGCCTTGTTCTTTTGCGAATTTAACAAATGCTTCTGCTATCTCATCCAAATCATGGTCAATTATTGGGTGTCCGTGTTCATCTAAAAGAAGTTCGCCATTTTGATCTTTTTTATACCTATATTCACCTTTATTATTTTTAAGTGGTTTTTGGTTTACAGCGAAGAAAATAGGATAATCTATCTCTTTTACAAGCTTACTATCAAGCCAAAATTTTTTAAATTGCTCTGTTATATTTTTCTCATTTAAGATCAAATAAATTTGTCCACTTAAAGTTCTTTGTGAGATTTCCTTGTTAAGTTTTTTAAGTTTGCTGTTTAGAGTTTTAATCTCCTTTTTAAAATTTCTTTTTCTCTCATTTGAAGATTCGTTGTTTAATTCTTCTTTTTTTTCTTCTAATAATGTTTGTGCTTCTTGTAGTTCTTCAACCAAAACTCTAAGCGGTTTCTTTTCTTTTGTTTCTTCGTTCTCCTCGTTATCTTCAACTTT
The DNA here is from genome assembly GCA_913064925.1 of uncultured Peptococcaceae bacterium. Lineage (GTDB taxonomy): Bacteria > Bacillota > Desulfotomaculia > Desulfotomaculales > Desulfallaceae > CAJYBN01. Next base: position 24,788 of record CAJYBN010000008.1, on the reverse strand, counting down.
AGAATCTTTAATTTCTTCTTCTAGCTCTTCTCTTGTTTCAAAGTAAGTCTCAATGAAGGACTTTAATTCTTCAGGCAAATCCTCTTCATCTATAGTTTTATCCCAACCTATATCTTGATATTTTTCTTTTAATTTTTCTATAAAATTATCCCATTCCCCCTCATATTTTACTTTAATCTCCTGAATCCTTTGTTTTTCTTCTTCTGTATATTTCTGCAAGAATAAGATACTTGTTTTTGTCCCGGTATGTGGTTTAAAGGTGTTCCCATGTAAGCCAACAACTGCTAAAATTTTTGCTTCATTAATAATAAATCTGCGGATATACTCAGTATTTGTGTTATTTAGCAAACCTTGGGGCAAAATGATTGCTATTCTACCATTGGGTCTTATAAACTGAAGAGAGCGTTCTAAGAAAAGAATATGCCGACCTATTTTACTTACTAATCTGCCATTTTTATCTGCCAATTGATAAAGCCTTAAAATATCTCTTTCTCTTACCGTTCCCGCAAAAGGCGGATTGGTCATTAAAACATCAAAATCGAAATACAAAAACCCATCTTGATTACTTCTATCTTTCTCCGGTTCATTAGGGAATCTTAAAAGTCTTGGCCTTAATCCTGCTTTTGTTTCATCACTCCAAGTCTGAGAAGTTAAAGAGTTATCCCTATATATATGAGATTTACCGTCTCCCACTATCAAATTGATAGCTTTTGCTATCTTTACAGCCTTTTTAGCAAAATCAATTCCATAAATGTTATTTTGTGCAAAATTCTGAGCAGGAAGAGGTAAAGGTTTTCCATCAATCACTCCTCCAGCAACCCACATAACGGAGTGCAAAAGGAAACCTGCTGAGCCGCACGCAGGATCTATTATGAATTCATCTGCTTTTGGATTTAACATCTTTACAACCATATCTTCAACAGGTCTCGGAGTAAAGAATTGCCCCTCTTTCTTTTTTGAGACTTGAGGTATTAAATATTCAAAGGCTTCATCAATTATCCAAAGATTTGAGTTGAATAGTTTTATTTTTCCAAGGAAAGAGACGCAAACTTTCAGGTGGTCATCTCTCAATTCAATTCTATCTGTAGGTTCAAAAACCCCTGACCATGTCCTTTTGGCTCCTTCAAGCAAATTATTGATTGCTCTTTTTACTTGTTCAGGACTTCTATCGCCAACAAAGAATTCTAATTGGTAGTTAGAATCATTAATTCCTCTCCATTCATCATATAATTTAGCGTAGATTAATTTAAAAATCTCCTCAAAAGGATCAACCCCGGCATTGCCCAAAACCAGTTCTTCAAGGTCTAATAAGATTTTCTTAAGCGTAGTTTTACCTTGCTTTAGTTCATCGTGTTCTTCTAGCCACTTAAGCGTCCATCTTTCAGTTAATATGTCTCGTAGAGTCTCCGAAACTTTAGGAATTCGTGGAATTTCTATGAATATATTGGGTTCTTCTCTATGAAGCCTTATTGTTTCATTTCCATTTGACCAAACACCAATAGGAGCACCTTCTGCATTACAATAACTTTTAAGTTGTTCTAAGCCGGCAGTTCTGCTGGGTCTTTTTATCTCAAATAAAATATAGTAATGCATTAAGTCTTCATGATAAACAACAATATCTGCTGCTCCAGGCTCCACACGGGAGCCAAAATAAATAATTTTCTCAACATCTATTCGTTCTTTCGGGTAGCCATACTCAGTAAATAATCTATATATCCAGAGTTGTCTAACTATTTCTTCAGGCTTGGCTGCTTTTAATTTATCTTTGATTTGGCATCTTATAAAATATTTCCCATCCTGTTCTATTATTAATCCCTCAATGGCGTTTATCTCATTGGTATTGAAAAGAGATAAACCGTGTTTTACATCTGGCACAGAGAATATTTTTTGAATTTTTAATTCGTTTGACACCTCTGTTCACCCCCGATATTCTTTCCTTGCTCACTCCCACGCCAGCTTTTCAACTGCCCTTTCTAAATCCCACACTCCCGGCCTCGTATACCTGGCCGTGGTGTTCAAATTTGCGTGCCCGGCCAGCATCGCCACCCGGTCCAGACTCTCCCCGGCATCTACCAGCATCTTGCAGAAGGTGTGCCGTAACCGGTGAGGGGTGACTTCCACTCTGGCCAGCCTGCCCAGCTCCTTCAGCCGGATTTGAACCGCCCTGGCAGTCACGGGGCTGCCGTTTCTGCCCGGAAAAAGCCACTCCCCGCCGGGGTGGGCAGCCAGCCACTCCTGGAGCATCTTCCTGGCCGTGATATTGAGCGGCACTTCCCGGTATTTCGTCCCTTTGCCCCAGACCTTTACAAAACCGCTCCGCTCTCGAAGCACTATGTCCGCCGTCTTCAGCCCGACAAGCTCGGAAACCCGCAGGCCGGCGTGCAACAGCAAACCCAAAATCGCCCGGTCTCTCGGCCCGCCGTATTTTTGGACGGCCCGCGCGAGCGACCCCATTTCCTTTCTTGAAAGCCACCTGCAAGCGGCATTCTGCTCTCTGACACGACGCACATCTCCGGCGGGGTTCGATTCACACAACCCTTCGGCCACCGCCCAAGAGAAGAAGGACCGGAGCGCCTCCACGCAAAGGTTAACCGTGGCGGGCCGCCGGCCGCGGTCGAGCAGGTGCCGCTTGAAGTCCGCAACATCGGCGGGCGTCACCGCCGGCAGGTCAAAAGGTTCGTCCGCGACCTTCTCCCACCACCGGACAAACGTTCCCACCAGGCGTGTGTAGTTTTTCACGGTGGAATCGGAACAGTCTTTCAAGCGGAGGTGGTGTCCGTAAGCATCCAAAACGTTCACCAAAAAATCTCCTTTCGTTATGCGAAATAAAAATTCGCCCTTAAGGGTGGCATTTCCTACCTCTTTGGACGAATTTTCCGCAGAGTTTTTTCGCTTTTGATGTGTTATGTGAAATCAGAGCGCCGCTATGACGTTCGGCTTGTTTTTTGCCCCAAGGTGCGTTTTCCTGTACCAGTTGCGCCATTTTCTGTCGCCGTTAAACGTGAGGACGACCAGCGTCCCGTCTTTGTCCCTGCGCACAACAACGTAAAGTCCCTGCCAGGTCACTTCGCATGTTCTCCCCGGCCTGTTTCCCACCGGCTTTCCTTTCAGTGCGATCTTGGCCAGCATGCGTTCCGCGTCCTTGACGTTGATGTTTCCCGCCCTTCTCCAGTCCATAAACCTTTCGACGGCATGCTTGGTTACCGCTATTTTGGGCTGCTTGTTGCCAAGAAGTTTTGGTGCGCTTTGCAGGTTCATATAAACACCTCTTTCCCTGATTTTTGTTATATATACCGGCATAGATTTGCAAAAAAAAAGCCCGCGGGCCTTGATTTCCGCGGGTTTTTTGTGATTTCTGATATTTGTCGTAAGCCTTTCCTCGCTGACAATATCTGGCAAATTTTTTTTAATTGCTTCTTTTACCTTCTGGTGATGGCGTTCACGATCTATTTCACCTTTGCGATGAAGAGACCAGTCTTCCCGCGATATGGTATATTTTCCGGACATTTTAAACCCTGCCTTCAAAGAAGTATTATGCTAAAATACCGCCGGTACTACAATTATATGCATCAAAGTACAAAATAGTATTTACCTGACAGGTTGTGTCGTGAACTATTCCTCCCTAACCCCTCCGGTGTTAGAGAGGGACTTCGGTCGGGATTTCCTGCTTCTCCGTAACCTTAACGGGTTAGCTCCACAGGCTTAACTTTCCGTGGTCCCCGCGGTAGGAAAGCATTAGGCCGCTTCCAAAACCAAAACTTTTCGCAAAATGTTCCGGGCGGCGTTTTACATCCCGGTTAATAAGCAGACCGCAAGATGGGCACCATGTATTCGGTGAAATAATTCTTTAGGTACGGCTGTACCGCATTAGCCGCACTCCTGCGAAGTGTCGGACGGGATTACCTTGACTTCTTTGCTACCAGCTTCCTCCGCTTTGTGACAAAGCATGGCCAGGAACTCACTCCAAGCTGCGTCAGAAATGCTTTAAACCAGGCGATGGTGTTTGATCATGCCTTTGATATTCAGGTTGCACTATATGTTTATATAGCAACATCACAGATAAAATGGCCCCTCGATTTTCGAGAGGCCATCTCTTTGTCAACAGTGTGAGGCAGGTAAATCTAAAGATTTACCTGCTCTATCATACATATTCCACATATTCCCTTCGAGGAGTGTATTTGTCTCGACTATTTTCCTTTTACCCCATACGGCCTGGCCTTTAAGTCTTTGATTCCACTCTTTTTAGCGTTATTTCGGATCATAGCATTCATCATTAGTTTCACCAGCCAAGGGGACAGGGGTATTGTCGATCGATCCTCTAAAGCTAAAGTTTCAACCCCCGTCAAACCGCCCTTTACTATTTTTTCTACCGTCTGGTTCAGTACTGATCGAATTCCTTTCGTCATGCCGCCCATGGCCTCCAAAGACTGGCCACTGATGGGGGAAGTACCGCCAAAACTCAAACCTCCCCACCACTCCATTCCCATCTCCCGGGCAAAACACCGACACATCTCCAAACTGGGCCTCCGCTGCTGAGGTTCTGGGTAACCGGAATGGATAATGGCTAAAATCTTCCTTCCTTCCAGGCCATTTCGTCCCATCCTTTCTCTAACTCCTTCCAGTACATGAATTAAAGGGGCCGGGAGAAAGTCCACATAAACCGGGGAAGATACAATCAAAAGAACACTTTCCTGCAGTTCTTGCAAAAAAACAGCCTGCGCATGGGGCTGATGATACATGCGGACAGCATAATGATTAGAAACCGGTATTCCCTGGGGGACAAGCTGCTGAGCCAGATAGTTAACCATGGATGCCGAAGTGCTCTTTTCTCCCCGGTTGCTTCCGATTAATGAAACTATGTTCATTTCAGACCACCTCCTTTAATCCCCGCTCTATCTGGTTTTTCACATCATCGGGCTCATCATTTCCCGTAATAATGACGGCTGCATAGCGGTCTATAAGCATATTAACAGCGTTCCGTTGCGTAAGATATCGAAAGGCTTCCCGTTCTTGAGTGTTCTCCTCCCTTAAAATACCAATGGTCATCAGAGAGGGCATGGGGTTATACCGGTTCTCATGATGAAGCTCCCCACGGTGAACTGTAAAGTAAGGAGTATTCAGGGGCAGCAGCCGGTCTATCACTTTTTTTAGGTCCGAATGATAACCTCCAAAACTAATTGGAGATAAAAGAATCACCAACTGGCTCTGCACCCATTTGGCTAGGATTTTTTCCATTCCATCCTTCTGGAGGCATAGGCCCGGAGTTTTGGTGGCACAGTTTCCGCAACTTCTACAGGGCTTGATATCCATATCCCCCAAGGCAAACATTTCACACTGCCACCCTTTATCTTTTAATTCAGCTTTCAAAATCTCTTCTACTTGAGGATTCTTTTCTGAAGGGAATGCATTTAAGATTAAAACTTGGTTCATGATATCGCTCCTTTATTTGAAAGACCGGAATCTTTCAATCCTAATCGGTATATAATACACCCGATTATGGTATTTGTTTTATTGACCTTCCGCACGAATTTTCATCGACTCCCCAAATTGGATAATCTTACGGGCTCTGCAGGCGGGGCGCTGGCGTTAATCACGCCAGCAGCCTTTGCACCATGGCTTCGTGGGCTTGGCGCTCTATGGTATCGTCGAGGTCAGCCAACTTGCCGTCCATCCCCTTTCTTTGTAATGCCAGAGAGATCAAGTGATCGGTAAGCGCGGGGTTTTTGGGGAGCAGCGGGCCGTGTAAGTACGAGCAATACACGTTTTTATACCTGGCCCCCTCCAACCCGTCCGTGCCGTTGTTGCCGTAACCGCGCAGCACTTTGCCCAGCGGTTCTACGGCTCCTAGAAAAGTCCTGCCGCCGTGATTCTCAAAACCCACCAGCACAGACTTGCTGCCGTTCAATTCCGCTTCCACCGCCACGTTGCCGATCAGCCGCCGGGCGCCCGCCGTGGTATAAAAATCCAACAAGCCGAGGCCTTTTATCTTCCGACCTTCCAAGGTGAGGTAATAATGCCCCAGTAACTGGTAACCGCCGCATATGGCCAGCACGACAAGACCGTCCTCCATCGCCGCCTGCAGCTCCTGTAAGCGGGCGGCCAGTTCGGAAGCTATTAACTGCTGCTCCCGGTCTGAACCGCCGCCGATGAAAAGAAAATCACATCCCGTAAAGGAGACCGGGCCGCCCAAGTTGACTTCCCGCACTGTAACCCGTATTCCCCGCCAGCGGCAGCGTTGCACGAAAGCTATAACGTTGCCGCGGTCGCCGTAAAGGTTCAACAAGTCAGGATACATGTGACATACCGTAAGGTGCATGTTGCCCCGCCCTTTCTGCCCACCGGCTCAGTATTTTTTCCACCGGCCATAAAGCGGTATAGGTGGTCATAATGTTCGCCACCGTACCTTCACCTTGCAGCACGCTTGCAATCGCCCGCCGGTAATCCTTTTCCACCGTAATCAGCGAAACCGGTACCCCGGCGTACTTAAGCCGCAAGGCCATGTCCTCGGCTCGCTGCCCGGAGCACACAAAACGGGTAAATTGGCCGAAACACCCGGCCATCACCTCGAAATCAACATCCCATAACCAGGAAATATCCCTGCCATCGGCGGCGTTGTCATTTATGACCATCAGCACGTCCTTGCTGTTATCACCGCCCGCCAGCATGCCCGCCAGTGCCTGGTTGAAGCCGGCGGGGTTTTTAACCAGCGTTAGAACCACCTGCTTTCTTCCATAAGCGAATATTTCCATACGCCCCGTGGCGGGCCTGTAACACTGAAGGCTGTCCATCGCAGTCTCCAGCTTCACGCCCAGCAATTGAGCCGCAGTCACGGCAGCCAGCGCGTTGTACAGGTTATGTAGGCCGCCTACCGATAATGCCATTTGCCGCGTATCATTACCTGCACGCACCCGGGCCAGGGTAGCAAACACATCGCTTTGCACCGCCGCGGCCTCCGTATCCGGCTGCGGGCGCCCGAAACCACATTGCGTGCACTTATAGTCACCCAGCTGGCTGTAGAAGTATACGCGGTAGGACAGCATTTTACCGCAAAAAGAGCAAAACTTGGCTTCTCTGCTATAGGACGCTTTGCCGGCCAGCCTCGCATCGGGAAACACACCGTAAAACCTGGCAGCGTGATCCGATTCCCTGGCTATGCGTGCCACCAGCGGGTCATCGGCGTTTAAAACCAATACGGTGTGCTGCAACTTGTTAAGAGCTTCCACAACCTTGCTTACGGTAATGTCCAGTTCACCGTACCTATCCAGCTGATCCCGGAAAAAGTTGGTCACCACCACCAGCCTCGGCTTAATCCACCTTATAACCACCGGAAAGACAGCCTCGTCAATTTCTAAAACGGCGTAATCGCTGTTTATCCTGGCACCCAGCGTGCTAGACCTGGCGAAAGCCGTGGCCACGCCAGTTAGCAAATTAGCCCCTTCCCGGTTGGCCAATACCGTGTAACCGGCGTGTTCCAGTATCCCGGCCAGCATGTTGGCAGTGGTAGTTTTGCCGTTGGTGCCGGTAACCACCAGGCATTCCGTTTGTTTCCCCAAATGTCCCAGCAAGGACGGGCATACGCGCAGTGCCACCTTACCCGGCAGCGAGGAAGCGCGCCCCAACCCGGTAAGCTTGATAAGGAACATGATTAATTTAGCCGCCCAAACTGCTAAAACAGCAAGCCATTTCATGTTTTTCCCTCGAAATTTGTTGCTCTTCAAGCGTACCTTAAGAAAGGCTGTAATAGTTGACGCCCTGTCTTTGGCGACAGAAGATTTCTCCCTTTTCCACCAGCAAATCCAGGTGTGCCTGTATCTCCGATATACCCAAAAAAATATTCCATCCCTTTAAACCAGGGTATATGACCCTGCTAAGCTGATAACTGTTCATTTCGCCCGCCTGCAACTTGTTTTTAATTTGCCTGAACTGGGTCAGGTGATGCTGGCGCCCCGCATTGATAACCGTTCGGTAATCGTTAAACAACCCGCCGTGACCGGGAAAAACCAAAGCGATATCCAGTACTTCCACCCGGTCCAGGCCCTGCAGGTACTGTTTCAGTGCCGGAACGCGCTGACCCGGGCGCTCGGGGTCGGGTTCCAACAGCGGGTTAGGCGTTATATGCGGCAGCAAAAAATCCCCCGAAAAAAAGAACCTCTGTTCCGGGTCATACAGGCAGACATGCCCCGGGCTGTGACCCGGCAAGTGCATAACTTGTAGGCTGCCTTGGTCAAAATCAAGCGTTTGATTGTCGTATAGCAACCGCGTGGGAACACCTTTTAAAGTAGGGTGAAGCAGCTTGTCCCTTTGCCCAATCATCTTTTTTACCATTTCCTTGGGTATGCCGCTTTCCAAGACAAAAGGCAGGCGCTCCCGCAAGTGGTCGTGCTCACCGTTTAATTTTCTTTCCTCCCAGTTATGTACGTAAACGGTGGCCCCGGCCATGGCAGCAATTTCAGCTACCAGCCCGCAGTGGTCCGGGTGGGCGTGGGTTATGATGATCCTGCTTATATTCTTTATTCCCACACCCAAAGCCGACAGCATTTCCCGCAATACCTTCATCGCCTCCGGCGTTTGCGGCCCTACGTCAATCAACGTGACCGGTTCGTTATTAATCAAGTAAGCATTTATATGTCCCACCACATATGGGGTTGGTATAATTAGCTGGTATACCGACAGCATTTATTCTCCTCCCGGCGTATTGTACCCGCCTCAGCGGGAAAATAACAAACCACGCCGCCCGGCGTGGCGCTTTTTACGGCAAACTGCCGTTGCTTTAAATCCCTCACCCGCCGCCGTTATATCCAATGGATACCAACTTGCCATCCTCTACTATAACCGGCACCTTGCCAGCACCAAACTTTTCCTTCAACATTTGCTTGGCAGCCGGGTTTTCGCTGGTGTTAATCTCGGTAAAATCAATACCCTTGGCCATGTAATCCTCTTTGGCCCGCTGGCAGTAAGGACAGCCGGTCTTGGTATAAATAATCACTTGGCCCATTTAACGCCCTCCCTTTTGCTAATATTATTTAATTAATATTACTTAACCCCGGGCACTACTAAAGTTGCTGTATGCTCCTGTCCGTCTGTCTTGGTACTAACCTGAAACATCCAGTGCCCGCGAGCATCGAAAACAAACTTGGCCTTGCCCCGCTCGTCAGTTATCCGGGCATACGGAAACCCGTCGCCCTCGTAAAGGTGATAGGTAGCTACGATCTTCGCCCCCGCCATTGGTTTTCCCGCAAAAAGTATGGCTAGCTCGATCTCCCGGCCGGGATGCAAACCGGCAGCGGTATCGGCAATAATTTCCAAACCCCGGTTAAGGGCAATCACACTGCCGTGCGCGTGGTGCCCGACCTGCACCGGCAACCGGGCCGCCAGGTAGCGGCGCAAGACGTCCGCGTTTTCCGGTCCATCATTTTCTACCTGTACCGTATAAATTCCTTCCTCGCCGGCATTAAAGGTCAGCACCCTGGCGGAAATCGCCTCGTCATATTGTATTTCCGCAAGCTGAGTGTTTCCTTCAGGGTTGACGGCAAAACCGCGCAGTGGCCCGGGAACCCTACCATTACTCCTTCTCATGCCGCGTCCCCACAGCACCTTGACTTTAACCTGGTCACCACGATGAAAGTGAAGGTGTACCGGTTCCAGCCAAATGGCATACCCTTCATGCACGTGGTTTCACCTACCGTTTTTATCTTTAATATACCACTTCAACCTTATTATTAAAAACAATAAAGTTTAATTTTATCCCGGAGTTGCCTAGGAGCCTTCGTTTCACTGGTACCCTAGGGGATCGACCCGCTGGCCCGGGATGCCTTGCCGCCTGTCCCCGCGAGGCAGTGCCACGTGTTCGAGAAAAATGCACAGCAACATGCCGGTGATAAAGCACAAATCCCATAGTAGCCCCCACGCCGGCCATGATATCGGCAATCCCCGTAAAAGTAGCTCCCCGGTCGTAACTGCGCCGGTTCGTGTCGCCGCCGATAGTCTTCTCTATAGCCATAATGCTGGCCACAAAGTCGGAGAGCACCAGCATGCCGGTTATAGTGCATGTTAGTAAGATGCCTGCATCAAAGGTGGGCCTGCTCCAGGCGAACAATTGTGGTAATGCCACCAAACTGGAAGCCGGCATCGCGTTTCTCCCGCACTAATCGATCATCCCCCGACAGGCTTTATTACATCTTAATTGCTGTCGGCTAACAAAACAACCCCACCATGCGGGGTTGTTTAACTATCGCGCCTGTGCGCGGCTATTTACTTTGGCCCTGGACCGCTCTTTATCGCCTGCGGAACGGTCATGTTGTACGGATTTATCTTTCTCTTTACCATGTTTGCGGAGCTTGTTTTGGCCGTCCCCTTTGGCCCGGCCTTCTTCTAGGCCAGCGCGCTTAGCAGGATTGGATTCGCCCGCGCCCTTTATACCGTCCCGGGGCAGGTCTTCATGACTGGAGGCGGATTCCGGCTTCACCCGGTCCTTGGATAACGCCGGTTTTTTTTCGACCCTTTGCTTCGGCTGCTCGCCATTGTACCGGTTTTTCACCAGCTCACTGGCCTTTATTTTTTTCTTCTTCTCCAGTTCCCTAATTTTAGCCGTTTGCAATTCCTTATCAGTAATATGAATACCTTTTCTCCCGGCTTCCCGCTGCAGGAGATAGCGTCCTGGCGTCACGCCTTTATCCCGGGCCTGCCGGTACAGCTCTTTGTCCACCTCAGCGACAACCAGTTCCGCACTAATTCCCTGGTATTTTACCTGTTTATGGATAAATTGGTAAATTTCGCTGATTTCAATGTCGAATTCACTCCCGGTGTCCGTAACGGTGGCCAAAATAATATTGCCGGCACCCGGTTCCAGATAGCGGTATTTAACTGCTCCCGCGATGATTTTCTGCAGCCCTTCCTCCAGCGGTAGCTTTACAACCCGTACCTTTTGCAGCAGCCAGTTACCGTCGGCGTTCAATCCTCTGGCACTGATGATATATTCCCGCTCGTTTACTCCCAGCTCAATGCTGGGGTTGATGTCGAGGGCAATGTAGGCCGCCGCCCGGGGCACGAACAGGTTAAACAAAGCCCACGCCAAAAAAGTAAGCAGAAACGAGGCCGCCGCCAGAAACGGTATTATGCGGCTGACCAGCGACCGGTTGATAATTATTTCCTGCCCAATTTCCGTCCCCTTACGCGGCAGGGGTACTTCTAGAAAACGGCCATCCGCCGTAAATAAAATGCAGGTCTTTTCTTTCACTTCTACGACAAGCCCCCGACCCGGTTTCATCGCCCACCATCCCCCAGCGCTTGTCCCACATAAGCGTTTAAGTAGATGAATTCATCGCGGTTATATAATAAAATGGCCACAGCAATAATGTACTTGCGACCTCTTTCCAACACCTTACGGCTCATACCCGTACCCAGCATAATTTCGCGTAACGGCAGCCTTTTACTGGCCAGCAATTCCTTGTACAGGGAAGGCTGTTCGACCAGATAGCGGGCGGCGGCCAGCAGCCTTTGCCTGGTTTCACGGTGCTTGGGCGAACAATGTACAAGATCACTAAAGGCAATGCCCAGTTCGCTTAATCTACGTTGAAAAGCCAAAATTTCCTCTTTTCTTTCCCTGTTTGCTATTTCCGCCAGGTATTTTTCCCAGCAGACCGCATTTTCGGCCGGGTTGGCGGAGACTTCCGGCAGCTGTTCCAGACTTTCCCGATTGGTATGGTGCCATTTCGACTCCTTGCGCAAATAATCGGTGACCCGGCTTTTAATAACCAGCCGCGCAAAGGCCGCAAACGGCACGCCCTGCTTTTCGTTATACCTATCAATTGCTTCGTTAAATGCAATAAGTCCAATGCTTAATTCGTCGTCCCGTTCCCAGCTCAAGCTTCTACCGCACAAGCGCCCGGTCACCTTGGCAATGAAGGGCTTAGCTTCTTCAATTAATATTTCCCTTGCCTCTTCATCGCCCTCCTTAATTTTTTGCAGGCAAGATGTAATGCTATCGGTAAATAGCAACAGCCACACTCCCCCGGACGTTACTCCACCTCGCCTTCCCGCAGACTTCATTTTACTATACGGGAATAACGACATTTTGGGGGGTAACTTGCTTTATTTACCGGTTTGTCGACCACCCGGATTGCATTCTTCACATTCATCGCACGCCCCGGTCTTTTTACCCGTTGTACAGTAAGTTAGTCTTACCTGGCAGAATTCACAATCCCCATCCTTGGGTGCACAAGGCTCGGCATGGATAATAACTTCCACACCGGGCAGGCGGCGGTGCAATGCGCGTTCGATACTGTCGCACAGCGCGTGAGTGGACACGATTTTCTTACCACGGGGTACCACCAGGTTGAAGTCTACGTGTCGCTGCGGCCCGGCTCTGCGGGTGCGTAAATTACGGTAATCGACGTATTGCTCGGCGTAAGCTTCCAACACCTGCCTAATCGCTTTTTCATCGCTTTCGGGCAACCTGGTGTCCACTATGCTGTTGAGTGATTCACGCAACAGGGAAAATGCCGCTTTTAATATTAATACCGCCACCCCGAGGGCAATCAGCGGATCAATGATGTAGAGCCCCGTCAGCTTTATCAGAACGATTCCCGCCAGTACACCCAGCGACGTCAATACATCCGTTCTAAGGTGCCAAGCGTCGGCTTCCAGGGCAGGAGAACCTGTTTTTCTAGCCACGCGCATCAACCGGGAAGAAACATAAATATTCACCAGCGCTGAAACGGCCATTACCGCCCCCCCCAAGCCCAGCGATTTTACTTCCACTGTGCCATACAGTTTGGGTACGGCTTCTTTGATTATCAAACCCGCAGCCGCCAGTATAAGCAGGGCTTCGATGATGGCGGCAAGGTTTTCAAATTTACCGTGGCCGTATTGGTGCTTATCGTCGGCGGGCTTATTGGACTCACGTACGGAGGCAAAGGCAATAAACGCCGCCAGCAAATCCAAGCCGGAGTGTATACCCTCGGAAATTACACTGATGGAGTTCATGGCTGCGCCAACTATCAGCTTGCCCGTCGTCAACACTAAGTTCGAAAAGATGGACAAGCGCGCAGCCTTTAGCTTTTCCCGCTGATCCATGTTCTCCTCCCAAAATTTAATGCCCGGAGCCCTCATCTTATATAAGGCCAAGATGAAGTCCCGCGGGCATATCCGCTGCCGTGAAGGCCCGGCTGGTTTTTTGCGCCCAGCCTGACTTGTGCATTACAATATATGTATATAATATACCATATTCTTTGCACGTTGACAACGATACTCCTAGGGCACCCCAGGGGACTGGCTAGATCAATCCTTCTTCACCGCCGTGGTGCTGTATGCCGACGTCAATGCGCTCGGTAGGAGCTGCTTCATCGTCTAAGTCCCTGGTACTGGAGTAAAAAGCTCCGTCATCCCCTACTTCGTAGGGTATCTGGTCCACCTCCTCGGTATGACCAACCGGCTCCTCGCCGGTGTCGGCACCGCCGTAGTACGCACCCGCTCCGGTGTGGGGAGAATGCTCCTGCCAACTCGCCAATTCCTCCCAGGCGTCTTCTGCGTCGTATATATTGCGCCCCGTGCCGTCGTTAAAAGTTCGGGCGTACGGAGGTTCCAAAACATCCTCTTCCACAGGGCGCACGCTTTGCCGATGGGGTTGTTCTTCACTTAACTGCCGACAGCGCACGCACTGGGTGGTATAGGGAAGGGCCTGCAAGCGCTCAAAAGGTATTTCCCGGCCGCACGCTTCACAGGTGCCGTAGCTTCCTTCCTCCAGGCGACGCAGCGCGTGATCTATCGCTTGTAATTTCAGCATCACGTCTTCCCGCAGGGCCAAGTCCTTGCTTCGCTCAAAAACTTCGCTGCCCACATCCGCGGGGTGCTGGTCGTAGGTAGAAAATTCCTCTACGGATTGAGACAACGAAACTCCCAGGCCGCCTGCGTCGATCTCACGCACCTGTTCCTGCAGGTACCGCTTTTCTTTCTCCAATATCTGCCTGAATTGCTCTCGTAATTCCTGTTTCATTTTTTACCTCCGGCTATTTGGTTCCCAGCTGCATTTGCACTATTTTAACCAAATCGGCAATAAAATTACCGATCAGCGGCAGGTTTTGCGCCGCCAGCCTCTGCAGTATCAGCACGATGATAGCCCCTAAAATGGCAAATCCTACAGCGATGCCCAGTCCCCGGGCGATGCCGCTGACGAAATTGATGTATAGTAGTTTATACGGGTTTTCCAACATGTCAACGTATTCCGCCAGTTTCATTTTTTCCATGTTGATGGCCAATTCCTTGACCCGTTCCTCCAGCAGGCACAGTATTTTATCCTTTTTTTCCATTGACGAGCAACCCCCATAATTATTTTTAATTTGCCCCAGGCCGGCGAAAAAAATAAACGAGGCGGTAAACCTCGTCGCTTGTGGTATAAATATGTGGCATAAATCTGGTGTCACCCGGTTTCAATTGGGGTAATATTTTCTCAATAATACGTTATAGCGGATAGTGATGCAATATTCAAGCCGTCCTTGCTTTACCCCTGTTTTCCAACAGTTTGAGTTCCACCCACACCGGGCTGGCGCTAAAAATAGACGAGTAGGCTCCACTGGTAACACCGATCAACATGGCCAGGACAAAAGTTTTGATGGTGGTACCGCCCAGGAAATAAAGGGCCACCAACACAAAAACCACAGTTAAAACAGTATTGATGGAACGGGCCAGCGTCTGCCACAGGCTCACGTTGACCAAATCTTCCAGGGACTCGCCTTTCTTGCGCATTTTCATGTTTTCCCTGATGCGGTCGAAAATAATAATACTATCGTTAATGGAATAACCGATAATGGTTAAAACTGCGGCTACAAAGGCGCTGTTCACTTCTATCTGCCACAGGGAGAAAATGCCCAGCACCACCAACACGTCGTGCAGCAGGGCTATGATGGCCGCTACTCCCTGCTTAAATTCGAAACGAAAAGTGATATAAATCAACATCAGCGCCGACGCGATTAAAAGAGCCCAAATGGCCTTGAATGTCAGTTCCCTACCGATCTTGGGCCCGACCCTTTCGTTGCGCAGCAGCACCACCGAACCCAGGTCATCCTCCAGTGTGGAGATCAGCTTCTCACTTTCCGCTTCGGTAAGCTCCCTGGTCCTAATGATAAAATCGTTGGCACCGCTTTGCTGAATGTTACGGGCCGCCCCGTAGCCCAGCTTTTCCACCACGTTCCGAACCTGTTCAATGCGCACGTCTTGTTCCAACCTGACTTCGATCAAGTTTCCCCCTTTAAAATCAATGCCCCAGTTCAGGCCCTGCAGCACGAGGGAAGCCAGCCCGGGTAAAATAACCAGAAGGGAAATAGCATACCAAATTTTTCTCAGCTTAATGAAATGAAACAACGCCTCCAGCCCCCTTTACGCGCCGTAGTGCCAGGCTTTTTTAAATAAGTTGGTGCCGGCAGTCAGGTGCAGCATCCACCTGGTCATGGTTATAGCCGTGAACATGCTGGCCAAGATACCGATGCTTAACGTGACCGCAAACCCGCGAATCATGCTCTCACCGAAATAATACAAAACCAGGGCGGCAATCAATGTGGTAACGTTGGCGTCGAACACGGCCACGAAACCCCTTTTAAAGCCGGCATCAATGGCGGAACGAATACTTTTACCGAAGCGCAATTCCTCCTTGATGCGTTCGAATATAATCACGTTGGCGTCCACCGCTATTCCCAGTGAAAGCAGGAAACCCGCTATGCCGGGCAAGGTCATGGTGGCGTGTATACCGATGAATACGGCTAGCACCAGCAGCGCATAAATGATAAGGGCCAGGTCGGCTACTACGCCGGGGACGCGGTAATAAATGATCATAAAGGCCAATATGGCAACAATGCCGACGATACCGGCGTTAACGGACCTCTCCAGGGAATCCTGCCCCAGCTGCGGCCCTATGGCTCTCTTCTCCATAACCTCAACCTTCACCGGCAGCGCTCCGGAACGAAGCAAAATGGCCACGGTATGCGCTTCCTCCAGGCTTTCGTAGCCCCTAATTTCTGCCTTGCCCGTTGTTATGGGTTCTTCGACAACCGGGTTCTGCAGCAACTCCCCGTCCAAGTAAATACCAATCCGTTTGCCCACGTTGGCGGTGGTAGCCTGGGCGAACTTTTGTGCCCCGGCCTGGGTGAAGGTCAGATTCACTGTTACCAGCCCGCTGGTGGGATCCCTGGCCTCAATAGCGTCCTTTAAATCAGCCCCGGTGATGATTGTCCGGCCGTCCTCGGTTTTAAACTCCAGGTAGGCTGTTTTCACCATCTCCCGCACAGCCTTTTCCGGGTCCTCTATACCGGCCAGCTCAACAATTATCCGGCGCTCACCCTGGCGCTGGATTACCGGTTCCGCTACGCCGTACTGGTCAATCCTGTTTTCCAGCACGGCCATGACCCGCCTGATGCTGTCGTCCGTAACCTTGGCTGCGGGCGTATCCTGGGCCTCCAAAACTACATGAACGCCTCCCTGCAAGTCCAGGCCTAAAATTATTTCCTTACCCCACGGCAGCCATTCCACGTTCTTGAAAACCGGCAGCGGCACCGCCGCCGTCACACCTACCGCTGCCACTACCAACATAATGGCGGCCAGGGTTAGTAACTTACTCCATCTCATAACTCTCCCCCTCAGGTCGTTACAGTAATCTGGTTCCGTTTACCACCAGCTCAAAGCTGCAGTTTAAAAATACCGCCGCCCTTCTGCACAACATCATCCGGGTGAGAAAAATTTCAAAGTACTCCATAACGGGGCATATCTCTGTATTAATGTTCAATTCCATGGTAATGGTGTGCTTTTTTTCATCCACCCGAACAAAGGAATGCTCTACCGCGTAATTCACCCGGTCATGGATGTCAAAAGTAGCAAAATCCTGGTTGCGCACCCGCGAGCGGTGTACGTCGGACTTGTCCGCCAGGATCAGCGCGGCCGCCACGGTATTGACCGGCTGCCCATAATCTTCCTCGTGGTTGGCAACGGCCGATATAACGGTGGCCACATCGCCCGGCTCCATACCCAACTGCAGCAATATGGGGTAGCACAGCGTGGCGCCAGAGATGCCGTGATCGTTCCGGCTGACCACGTTGCCTATATCGTGCAAGTACCCGGCAATGGCTGCCAATTCAGCCTCCCGCCGGCTGTAACCAAGTTTGAGCAAAATGTTTTTGGCTATACTGGAAACCAGGTTGACATGTCGGTAGCCGTGTTCGGTAAAACCCATTACTCCTAGGTATTCGTTTCCTTTACGTATAAAACTGTCCAGAACCGGATTGCTTTTTACATCGGTTAGCGTAACCAAACTCAGGCCTCCTCCAAGCCGCAAAACTGCTCAATAAAAAGAGTAGACCGGGGTCTACTCCAAAGAGCTATTCTTTGTCACTTTCCCCTTTTTCACCGTCGGGTCTCTTTTGGGAAACGGCGTTTTTTAAAATCTCAATGCGTACGTTGTCCGCTATTCTGAGTATGAAAGTGTCTTCCTTAACCTTGACGATGGTGCCGTATATGCCGCCTACGGTGATTACTGCATCGTTAACTTTAAGATTACGTACCATTTCCGCGTGCTTCTTCTGGCGTTGTTGCTGGGGTCTTATTAACAAAAACCAAAGCAACGCAAACAAGCCGACAATATATAAAATACCAATTACGGATTGATCCACTGTCCCCCTCCTTTCTCTGCCGGCTGCATTACCAAAACTTTTTACTAATTCTTTATTGCTGGTGAATTCCCTTTTTTATTCTGTCATCTTTTTACCCGGCATTGAAACGACGCAAAAAATCCCTTTTAAATGCGCTGAAATATTTCCCCCTTATCGCTTGACGTATGTCCCGCATTAGTTTCAGTACGAAATACAAGTTATGCCATGTGGTAAGGCGTATGCCCAACACTTCATTTGCTTTCAGCAGGTGTCTCACGTAGGCACGGGTAAAATTCCGGCAGGTGTAGCAATCGCATTCGGGATCCAAGGGACGGAAATCCCGCGCAAATTCAGCGTTGCGAACTGTCAGCCTGCCGTCTTTGGTGAAGATGGTGCCGTTGCGGGCTATCCGCGTGGGTAAAACGCAGTCAAACATGTCCACACCGCGAAAAACACCTTCCAGCAGGCAGTCCGGCGAACCCACTCCCATCAGGTAGCGGGGCTTGTCCCGGGGCAAGACCGGCACTAGGTAATCCAGTACCTCGTACATCAGTGGTTTTGGCTCCCCTACACTTAACCCCCCTATACCGTAGCCGGGAAAGTCCATGGCGGTAATAGCAGCGGCGCTCTGCAGGCGCAGGTCGCGATAAGTACCGCCCTGGATAATGCCGAAAAGGGCCTGGTCCTTCCGGTCGTGCCGCTTGAGGCAGCGTTCCGCCCAGCGGGTAGTGCGTTCCACCGCTTTGCGGGCATCCTCATAGCTGCAAGGGTAAGGCGCGCATTCATCAAAGGCCATGGCCACATCGGCTCCCAACACCATTTGCACTTCCATAGATTTTTCCGGGCTGAAAAAGTGTTCAGACCCGTCAATATGGCTGCGAAAAGTTACCCCCTCGTCGGTGATCCGGCGTAGCGGGCCTAGGCTGAAAATCTGGAAACCGCCGCTGTCCGTAAGGATGGGCCCGGGCCAGTTCATAAACCCGTGCAAGCCGCCGGCTCCGGCCACGATCTCCTGCCCCGGCCGCAGGTACAGGTGGTAGGTGTTGCTTAACACCATGGTACCGCCCACTTCGCGGACTTCATGGGGGGTCATGGTTTTTACGCTAGCCTGCGTGCCAACAGGCATGAAAACGGGCGTTTGCACCTCACCGTGTGGGGTTTTAAGCACACCCAGCCGGGCCCTGCTTTCCGGGTCTTCCAGGATTATTCTGAAGCTTACAGACATTGCGTTCTCCCTTGTGTCACAATTATATGATCAGCATGGCATCACCGAAACTAAAAAACCGGTATCGCAAGCGCACGGCTTCTGCATAGGCTTGGAGCAACCGATCCCGGCCTACCAGCGCGCTCACCATCATAAGCAGCGTGCTGCGCGGTAAATGGAAATTGGTCACTAACCCGTCAATGACGCGGAACTCATAGCCGGGATAAATAAACAACTCGCTCCAACCCGCGCCGGGGCGCACGCTGCCGTCTTGAGCCGCCGCTTCTTCCAAACACCTGGTGGTGGTCGTACCCACCGCTATCACCCTGCCGCCTTTGGCCTTGGTTTCATTAATCACCCGCGCCGCTTCGGGTGTAATTTCGTAATACTCGGCGTGCATGTGGTGCCGGGTAATATCCTGCACCTTGACCGGCCTGAAAGTACCCAGCCCGACGTGCAACAGCACCGGAACCACGGCGGTACCCTGGCTCCTAATATCATCCAGCAGCTGGGGTGTAAAATGCAGGCCGGCAGTCGGCGCGGCGGCAGACCCCGGGTGGCGAGCGTAAACGGTTTGGTAACGCTCCGGGTCCCGCGGCTGTTTTTTAATATACGGCGGTAGGGGCATGGCTCCCAGCTTGTCTAAAAGGCGCTCAAATTCCCCGCGGTGATGAAAATTGCAAATGCGACACCCCTCGGGCGTCGTGGCCTCTACGGTACACCGCAGGTCCTCGTTAAAAATAATTTCCGTTCCGGGAGGCACGCGGCGCCCGGGACGTACCAGCACTTCCCAGGTTTGTTCGTCCAACCGGGTGAGCAGCAATACCTCAATTTTGGCACCGGAACCTTTCTTTTTACCCCATAACCGGGCCGGTAACACCTTAGTATTGTTAATAACCAGCACGTCCTGCGGTTTTATGTAATTGACAATGTCCCTGAATATCCTGTGTTCCGGTTCCCCCCCGTCCTTACACAGAATCATCAACCTGGACTCGTCTCTTTTGGGCGCAGGTTCCTGGGCAATAAGTTCCTCGGGCAGGTAATAATCAAAATCGGTGATTTTCATGGTTACATTCCATAATTATTAACCAATTTTACGCCTGTATAATAGTATTGCAAAATATCCTGGAAACTATAACCTTGAGAAGCCAGCCCCGCGGCTCCCCATTGGGACATCCCCAGGCCGTGGCCCCAGCCGCTTCCAGTAAAAGTCACCTTGTCAAGTGTACCATCGGGTTTGGTATACTTCCGCATCTTGAACAGGGCACTGCGCAGGCCCAGCGCAATCCGCACCCGGTCGGCATTATAAACTTCCAGGCACAGTGGTTTACCCTGCGCGTCTAGCCCTTTAATAAGCATTTTTTTTACCCGTAGGCCAGTGGATGTGCGTTCCAATTCCTGGAGGTCGGTTATTATGGCAAAATGTGGTAATTTCTCAGGGTCGAGAAACTTGGGCAGCTGCCTGTTGACCGTGGCTGTCAACTGGTCAGCTGAATAGGTAACCGTCCAGTTATAATATTTATCATTATGGTCAAAAGGATCCTCCTTGGACCGAATGTAGGGCAGGGAATCTTTCCATACATCCTCGCTGTTTTCCGTGCAACCCCCGCTGGAGGAATGGAAAAATGCCGCTACTGGCTGCCCGCGGTACTGGAGCACCAATCCTTTCGTAGCATCAACGGCCTCCGTGGTAATGGGATCTTCTTCGTCGTAACCCTTATATACCTGGCTGTACTGGTTGTCCAGCACGTCAAAACCGAAAGCGGCGTAGCTACCCAGCTGGGTAATGGTGTAGCTCCGCGAGGCCACCGCCTGGGCCTTTAAAGCTTCCACAGGGAAAAACGAAGGCATTTCGGCCGGTACCACGCCGTACAGGTATTGCTCGATGGGCAGTTCATTAACCACCGTCAATCCTTCGGCGGCCGGCCTGATTTCCAGGTTGCCCCGGTAATGACTGGCCGCGCCGTTTTCCAGGCGTACCAGGTTCAGCCAACCACGCGGCAGCGGCACAACCCGCCCGCTTCCGTCCACCACATAATAAGTTGAATGGTCTTCTGGCAACTGGCTAACATTTTGGCCGGCCCTTTGCACGGCCAGAGATGTAAGGGAATCCTTTTGCAGCCAAATGCCGTTACCCGCCAGTATGCTTCGCTTGATGTTAACCTGCTTCGCCTTTATGGGACCGGTAAACGCCCCTAATTTTTCGCCGTCCTTCAAAACTAGGCAAAGCCCGTCAGCGTTTTTCACCTGCCAAAGGTGACCCTGATCGTCTTCGGCGATGACTTGCCCGTTAAAATCATTGATTAACCTGTACTTGCCCTGAAAGCTAAATGAAACTTCCGGTACTCCCTGCATAAGCCCCACCCGAACGGTTTCGGGGGTAACCCGAACCCCGGCCCCGGCCGTCCCCGCGGGCCAAGCTAAAAGAAAAACCACCGACACCACGGCCATCCAGGCAATGAAGCGGTAACCCTTGCTGGCGAATTTACCCGGCATAAAATGACCTCCCGCGCCAAACATACCGGAGGAAAGTTCGACAATAGCCTGTATTTTTCCTGCTGGCCGGGCTGCTTTATCTTCTAAACAGTAGGTTTAAAAGCAAGGTCAATAACAAGCTCATGATAAGCATGGTTACAACGGGAAAGTAAAAGGTAAAATTCCCCTTTTGGATGTAAATGTCGCCCGGCAGTCTACCCAAGCCGGCAATCTTGCCCGCTGCCATCAAAAAGCCGCCGGCGACTACCATAATTATCCCCAAAAACACTATCAGCTTGCCGATGTCGTAAAGGGAATTCATTTTTCCTTCCCCCGTTCCGCTTGTTTGCTTCGATGTGCGAAGCGTTCCTTTTCGCTATATATGCAGCCGCAATACTGTTGCCGGTACATGCCGAGCGACCGCGACAGCTCCACGGCCCGGCGATATCCGGATCGGAAATCCTCGTAAAAGAAGGGCACCCCGGTTTCCTCCGCCACGACAAGGCCGATTTCCTTGATAAGCTCGTGCTTTTGGTAAGGGCTGACCAGCATAGTGGTGCTGAAAGCGTCAAACTTACCCCGCCGCGCCACCTGAGCCGTCCGGCGCAACCGCATACCGTAACAGAACCGGCAGCGTAAGGCTTCCCGGTGCACCACCTCCCGCAAGTAACCTTCCAGGTCGTAATCGCCCGCGTCAATCACCGGCAGGTCGTTGCTGCGGGCAAATGCCAGCAATGCACCCCTTCTTTTCTCCCATTCGGTGTAAGGGTGAATGTTGGGGTTATAAAAAAAGGCATGAACCTGGTGCTCCGCTTCTTTGAGTTTTTCCAGCGGGTAAATTGTGCAAGGTCCGCAGCAAGTGTGCAGTAAAATTTTCATCGCTAGTTCCCCCGGTTAGTGTATTTATTTATTGAATTATAGCGGGCTGCTTGCCCACTGTCGCACCTACCAAAGGGTGGGCTGTTTTTGCCGGGGCAAGCTGTAATTCAAGTGCTTATACGCCTCAGGCGTCGCCACCCGGCCGCGCGGGGTGCGGGCCAGCAGCCCCAGCTGCAGCAGATAAGGCTCGTAAACGTCCTCGATGGTGCCCACCTCTTCACCTGTCGCCGCCGCAATGGTTTCCACACCTACGGGCCCGCCGCCAAACTTGGTAATTATGGCGGTAAGCACCCGGCGATCCGCCTGGTCGAGGCCCAGCGGATCAACTTCGAAAAACTCCAACGCCTCCACGGCCACTTCACGCGTAATTACGCCATCTGCCTTGACCTGAGCGTAATCGCGCACCCGTTTAAGCAGCCGGTTGGCTACCCGGGGTGTTCCGCGGGAGCGGCGGGCAATTTCCTCAGCCCCTTCGCTCTCCAATTTAACGTTCAAGATGCGAGCCGATCTGTTAATAATGGTAACCAAGTCCGCCGGTGAATAATAGTCTAGTCTGCTGATCACCCCGAAACGGTCACGTAAAGGGGAGGTCATCAGCCCGGCCCTGGTGGTGGCACCGATGAGGGTGAAGCGAGGCAGGTCAATCCGCAAAGACCGCGCTCCCGGCCCCTTGCCGATGATTATATCCAAGGCGAAGTCCTCCATGGCCGGGTACAGTATTTCCTCCACCGCCCGGCTCAACCTGTGTACCTCGTCAATAAACAATATGTCTCCATGATGTAAATTGGTCAATATGGCGGCTAAATCGCCGGGTCGTTCAATGGCCGGCCCCGAAGTGGTGCGAATGTTGACCCCCATTTCGTTGGATATAACATTGGCCAGCGTGGTTTTGCCCAGCCCGGGCGGGCCGAACAACAGTACGTGGTCCAGCGGCTCGTTGCGCTGCAATGCGGCTTTGATAAAAATTTCTATGGTTTCCTTAACCTTACCCTGTCCTATGTACTCGCTCAGTTTCCTAGGCCGCAAGCCAGGCTCGGTTTCTTTGTCCTCCTCCCGCAAAGCGGCCGATATTATTCTTTCCTTGTCCAGCTCAGCCATACCGCGCCCCCGGTTGCCGCGATATACAACAAACCGGAGCCAACCCCCTTATTTATTTTTTTTATCCAGCAGCCGCAGGGCCCCTGTGACCAGTTCTGCTAAATCGCCGTCGCCCTGCCATGATTGTATTACTTTGCGCAGCGCCTCCCCGGCCTCTTCCGCCCCGTAACCTAGTGCCGCTAAGGCCGATTTGGCTTCATCCAAGAGGGAAACCCGTGCAGCTTGTTGGCGCGTCGGTAATTCGGCCAGGGCCGGCTGCAGCTTGGTGAACTTATCTTTCAATTCCAGCACCAGACGCTGGGCCGTTTTTTTACCCACACCCGGCACCCGCGTTAAGGCTGGTATATCCTCAGCAGCCAATGCCCTGCCCAACCCCCGGGGCGTTAACACCGAAAGTATAGATAATGCAGCCCGGGGCCCGACGCCGTTGACCCCCAACAGCAGCGTAAAGGCCTCTATTTCTTCGGAGGTGCGAAACCCGTAAAGCTGTATGTCGTCCTCGCGTACAATCATGCGGGTGTGTAACTGCACTTCTTTCTTGCTGCCCGACAACCTCGCTGCACATTCAGCTGTCACGTTGACCCTGTAACCGATACCGTTTACATCAAGAACAACTGCCTCGGGTTCCACGGCAGCCACTTTGCCGCGCAGAAAAACAATCATATTCCTAAACCCCCCAGCTCCTGCTCCTGTTGGCATGACATATGGCAACGGCCAAAGCGTCCGCCGCATCGTCGGGGCGGGGCATTTCGCCCAGTCCCAGTATGATCCGCGTCATCCACTGGACCTGCCTTTTTTCCGCCCTTCCGTGTCCCACTACCGCTTGCTTGACTTGCAGGGGGGTGTATTCGTAAACTTCTATCCCCGCATCGGCAGCGGCCAGCAAAGCCACGCCATGAGCCTGTCCCACCAACATGGCACTACGCACGTTACGGTTAAAAAAAAGTTCTTCAATGGCTAAGCAATCAGGTTTATAATCAATCAATAGCTGAGCCAACCCTTGATATAACTTGCGTAGCCGCAGGTGCTGGGGCATATCGCTGGCGCTCCGCAAGCACCCGTATTTCACCGGCAGTAGCCGGTTACCAGCCCGGTCAACCATACCGTATCCGGTGACGGCGATGCCGGGATCAATCCCCATGATGCGCATCCCACACACTCCCCGTTAAATGGTAACACAACGATATTCACGGGGCAACATCTGTTCGGCGCAAATCATCACTTAACTCATCAAAATTCTCCAGAACGTTGTTTAAGGCTTGCTCGTCCACGAACTCCAGTGACTCCCGGAGTTGCGCTTTTTCCTCTTGGCTGCAGGACCGGAAGTAAGCGGCCTTGGCCAGCTTCTCTTGCCATGCAGTGGGAAGCGCTTCCACGGCAATGTTCCTTTCCACCCGCAATAGAACCTCGTCATAACCAAGAGTGCCCTGGTAAACGGCCAGTTTTCCTGCTTGCAGCCCCAGGTGCCTGTATTCCTTGTGCATACCGCACAACCCGCGGAT
>CAJYBN010000007.1 GCA_913064925.1 uncultured Peptococcaceae bacterium | reverse complement strand
CGGGAGGGTATCAAGGACACCGACGCTTTCGTAACCGTCACGGGCCTTGACGAAGAAAACCTGCTTTTGGCCCTGCTGGCCAAGCAAATGGGTGCGAAAAGGGTAATCGCCAAAATCAGCCGCCCCGGCTACGCCCCCCTGGTGGAGCAGCTGGGCGTGGATGCAGCCATAAGCCCGCGTTTAATAACGGCGGGAGAAATACTGCGCTTCATTAAAGGAGGGCGGCTGCTGTCCCTTTTCCTATTGCTCAATGAAAAAGCCGAAGTCATCGAACTGGTAGTGCAGCCCGCCAGCAAAATCGCCGGGCGCCCCCTGCACAAGTCCGGCCTGCCCGCCGGTACCATCGTCGGCGCTATTATCAGAGGAAACAAAGTCATCATACCGCGCGGCAATGACACCATCTTGAAAAACGACCGGCTGGTAGTATTTGCCCTGGGCCATAACGTGCACATTATCGAATCGCTGTGCGGGCTGGGAGGATTGCACCATGAACAAGCCGCTTATCCTACGTACGCTGGGCCTGGTTCTGCTCTGTGAAGCGGGAGCCATGCTGCCCTCTCTGGGCATTGCCTTATATTTTAAAGAACATGATTACCAGGCCTTTGCCATATCCATCACCTTGGTGGCTTTAATTGGATTTGCCCTTTCCCGTACCCGACTCACTTCCAATGAAGTGGGCTACAGGGAAGGGTTTATCATTGCCACCGGCAGCTGGCTTTTTGTAGCTTGTTTAGGAGCACTGCCATATATCATTTCCGGAGCCATTCCTGGTTTTATCGATGCATTTTTTGAAAGCATGTCCGGTTTTACTACTACCGGAGCTACGGTACTATGTGATATAGAAGGGCTTTCCAAGAGTATTCTCTTTTGGAGAAATTTAACGCAATGGCTGGGCGGCATGGGGGTAATTGTATTAACCCTGGCGCTAATTCCATCACTGAAAATTGTCGGTATGAAATTATTTCGGGCCGAAGTGCCCGGCCCGGCCAAAAGCAAAGTACTGCCCCGGGTGGCCCAGACTTCCCGGGAATTATATAAATTATATTTAATTATCACCGGGGCGGAAATCGTAGCCCTCAAGCTGGCAGGCCTTTCCTGGTTCGACTCCTTTATTCAGACCTTCGGCACCGTGGCCACTGGGGGTTTTTCCAATAAAAACGCCAGTATCGGGACATTTAACAACCCGGCCGTAGAGTATATCATTATATTTTTTATGTTACTATGCGGCATCAACTTTGCGCTCCATTTTCACGCTTTGCGGGGCAATTTCCGCCCGCTGTGGAAGGACCCGGAAACTCGTTTGTACATTTTTATTGCCGTTACAGCCTGCCTTTTAATTGGTTTCAACCTGATTACCGCCATGGATTACCAGCCCGGCACGGCATTTCGCCAGTCGGCCTTTCAAACCGTATCCATTTTAACCACCACCGGATTTGCCACCGCCGATTACAACCAGTGGCCTGCCTTTAGCCAGGCCGTCCTGTTTTTACTGATGTTTATCGGCGGCTGCGCCGGTTCCACCAGCGGCGGCATCAAAAATGTGCGCTATCTCATTTTGTTTAAGAGCGCCTCCCGGCAAATTGCCAGGCTCATTCACCCCAAGGCAGTGATTCCCGTGCGCCTGGGCCGAGATGTAATTTCCGAAGAACTGGTGGAAAGCGTGCAGTCGTTCTTTTTCCTGTACTTCGCCCTGCTGCTGGCCTCAACGGTCATTATAGCAGCCATGGGTATCGACTTGCTAAGTTCCATAGCCGCCGTGGCCGCCACCCTTGGCAACGTCGGCCCCGGTTTCGGTGCAGTGGGCCCGGCCGCCAACTACGCGGTAATACCTGCCCCCGGGAAGCTGTTGCTCGCCTTCTGCATGCTGCTGGGTCGCCTGGAAATATACACCGTGCTGGTGGTATTCAGCACCAGGTTGTGGCGTTCGTGAATTTCGCAAGCGCGGCAAATGAAGGTAGCGCGCATCGTCACCTTCATCCTGGATACAGGAAAGTCCTGGTTATGGGGCTTTTCTATGCTATAAAATATTTTGCCAGCTAACCTTTTCCTTCTCCGGTATATGGCAAAGTATTTGCTTTAGTACAGCCAGTTCCCCGAAAGCCATGGTTTTGTCCCGCATGCCGATATACCTGTTCATGCGGGCCATGGTCATGTCTATGTTATCTATCTCCTGGTGGTCTATGACCATGGTCCACCATCCCTTGTATCCGGTCCACATTTTCTGCGCCCGGTCCATTTCCCGGCGGGCTTCGGCCCAGTCCTCGCCCGCCACGGCTTTTTCCACGCGGTCAAAGCCCGCCACCATTCGGGCGGCGGTATCTTTGAGGGCTTCCAGGGCAAAGAGACCGGTGGCCAAAACTATTACCATCACCAGGGCAACCAACACATACGTTCTCATACCTTTCCCCCGCCCGCGCCGGCCTTGAGCTGGTAAAACAAGTTGCCGACCGTGTCCAAGCTGGCAAAAAATACTTCACCCGGGTCCTTGATACCGAACTTCTGCAGTTCCGAGCGCAGCCACTTTTCATCCAGGTTAACTTTGCTCAGGTTCTCCTGCTTCACCTTGCCGTCGATAACCAGCGTCACGGGCATCCCCTCGTAATTCGTTTTAATCTGTATATCTTCCGGGCGCAGTGCCCTCTTTTGCGACTTGGGTATCACGCTCAGCTGGCCGTTGGTTTCCAGGATGGCGAATTCCACGTCGGCCAGGTTAGAGTAATCTTTGGCTCGCAGCTGTTCCAGCAAGTCGTTTAGGTTGTAGCGAAGGCGCCTCAATTCTCCTTCCACAATTTTGCCATTCTCCACCAATACGCTGGGCCTGCCGCAGATTATTCCCCGGGCTTTCTCGCTCTTTAAGGCCACGTAAGAAAGCACCACCTGCGCAGCCATTAATACAGTGATGGGTATAATACCGCTCAACAGAGGTATACCCGTATCTTGCATGGGAATGGCCGCCAGGTCGGCGATCATCAGCGCCACCACCAGCTCAAATGGTTGCAGCTGCCCGATTTCCCGCTTGCCCATCACGCGCATTACTATAACCACTGCCGCGTAAAGAATAAGCGTCCTAATAATGATCAAGAGCATAATTTCACCCGGCTACCTTTCTCCATTTATGGATTCCACGATTTATGGATTCCACAGCAACCGGCATTTTATTCCCACCGGTTAAAAGCCACGGAACCCATTGCCACGAACAATAAGGCCATGACAGCGACCACCAGCAGGTCAAATCTCAATGAAAACTGTACCAGATAGCTGCTTTGCGGTGTTTGAGCGTACATGATGTTGCGCAGCGCATCAACCCCGTAGGTGAGCGGGTCCAGTCGCATTAAAGTTTCCATCCAGGGCGATACCCCCTTGAGCGGGAACATGGCGCCGCTTAAGAAAAATAGGGGCATGATTAAAAAATTCATGATCATCTGGAACCCTTCCATGGTTTCCATGCGGGAAGCGATGGTAATGCCCAAGGAAGTAATAGCAAAGGCTATAATGAGCAACACCGCCATTAATTAAAAATTAAAGTACCGTGGGAAGTGTGAGCTTGACCCCGATCAGCGGCGCCAGTAAAAGGAGTATGGCACCCTGCAGCACGGCCACCGTGCTGCCGTACGGCACGGCAGTGTTTTGAAACTGGAAGTGGAGCAGGGGGAAAGGTTCATTCCCGTGTTGGTGCAGGAAATGGGCAGGGATATCGAATCCGTGAGCCTGCAAAAGCCCACCCTGAATAATGTGTTTCTCAAACTTACCGGCCGGGAGATACGCCAGGAAAACATCACCGCGGTGGACAGGGTGAGGGCTTTCGCCAGGAGGAGGCATTAGCAATGGGGAGTTTGCGGGTGATTTACACCATATGGCTGCGCGACGTCACCCGATGGGCGGTGGCTGTCGGCAAGGCGCTTAGGGCAATTTCCAGGCGCCGCTTCATGCCGCCGGAAAAATTCTTGACCAAGTCCCCCGCCCAGTCCGACAATTCCACCATCTCCAGAACCTCGTGCATGCGGCGTTTGAACAGCCTGCCGTCCACGTTGTACAGCATGGCGTGGAAAAATAAATTCTCCCTGGCCGTCAAACGCTCGTCCAGGGAAGGATCCTGAAAAACCATACCGATGGAACGACGCACCTTGTCCTGTTCAGTCACCACATCATACCCGTTGATGAACGCGCGGCCGGACATTGGGTGCAAAAGAGTGGCCAGTATCTTCATCGTAGTTGTTTTACCGGCGCCGTTAGGGCCTAAAAAACCGAATATTTCCCCCCCGGGAAACGCTGAAGCTGATGCCCCGCACCGCGGTAAAATTATTGAACTTGCGCACCAGGCTTTCCACTTCTATCATGCTATACCCCCGTTCTGCCGCCCGGAGTTGCCGTTAACTCCACTTTTATCACCCAAATATTACCCCGCACGTATCCAAAAGTAAAGGGCGCCATGACCGGCACCCATAAAGTGTTGAGAAATCTAGCCAAAAGTTTTTGCCCAGCGCTCATTACACCGCTCGCTCCGAAACAAAAGCGCCTGTAGATTATCGCAAACCTCAGGACACCTTATCCGGCACCCTAGAAGTTTTCCGCCCACTTAATCAATGGAAGCTCAAACTTGCTTATCATCAACCGGTTGTTGGGCCTTACCCTGACGGCGTAGCCGTGGGTTCCCTGAAACAGGGGTACGCTTCCCGTGTATAGGTACAGCCCATCAGTGAGTCTTTTTTTTAACTGCATGGGCACGTTCTGCAGGTGGCTCAAGTATGCTCCCCTATCGCTTCCCAGGGCGATTTCCACCACCACTTCCTGCGGGGCTATGGGACCCAGCCTGACCTCCGATTCCACCACCAGTTCCTCGCCGGCTTGCATGTCCCATCTGCCGTTGGTCCTGATTTTTACCACCTCAACGTGGTGCCAGTTTTCCTGTATAAACCGCTTAAACCGGTCCATTTGTTCGGCCAGTTCGTAGTGTGATTTCCTCATAGCCAGGTTGCGTTCGATGGCGGGCACGTATATCCTTTCCACGTATTCCTTTACCATCCTGGCTGTGCAAAACCGGGGTATTATGGTGCGAAAAGATTCACGCATCATATTCACCCACCCCAAGGGGATGCCGTTTTGACGCTCATAGTATAGCGGCACCACCCCTTCCTCGATGACCTGGTAAAGGTAGTAACTGTCATCCCAGTCCTGGTCAGTTTTGTTGAACCGCAGGTTGCCCGGGTGGCCTATGGCGAAACCGTTTTTGCCGTTGTATGCTTCCGGCCACCAACCGTCCAGCACGCTGCAATGCAGAACGCCGTTCAAGGCCGCTTTCATGCCGCTGGTGCCGCTGGCTTCTTGCGGCCACCGCGGAGTGTTCAACCAAACATCGACGCCCTGCAGCAGGATGCGGGCGATGTTGATATCATAATCCTCCAAAAAAACGATTTTTCCCCGGAAAGGCTCATCGCGTGCAAAATCATTAATTTTGTGAATTATTTCCTGGCCGGCGAAATCGGCTGGGTGGGCCTTTCCAGCAAAGATAATTTGCACCGGCCTGTCCGGGTCGTTTAAAATAGCCGCCAGCCTATCCGGATCCTGGAAAATTAACGTGGCCCGCTTATATGTGGTAAACCGGCGGGCAAAGCCAATGGTCAAAGCCTGGGGCAGCAAGATTTCGCCGGCCTCGGTAATAAACCCCGGCGCCTCCCGGTTTCTCCGACGCTGATTTATTATCTTTTCGCGGGCGAAATTGATGGCCTTTTCTTTCAGCAACATATGAGTTTCCCATATCTCTACGTCCGGAATGTCTTCGACCCGTTGCCACATGTCTTCGCTGGTAACCCGTTCCCACCAATTTTGACCAAAGTATTTGGTAAAAACGTGTTTCCATTCTTCGGCAATCCAAGATCCGGTATGTACGCCGTTGGTAATTGAAGTGACGGGCACTTCTTCCACCGGAACGGCCGGGTAAAAACGGTGAAACATCTGTCGCGTCACCTCGCCGTGCAGCCTGCTTACACCATTGCATACTCCGGCCATGCGCAGGGCCAGCAGGGTCATGTTGAACTCGTTTTTCTCCGCATCCCACCCCAGCTCAATAAACTTGTTACATTCCATACCCGTGCCGCGGCACAATTCCCGCAGGTGCCTGTCCACCAGTTCCCGGCTGAAGACATCGTGCCCCGCCGGTACCGGGGTATGAGTGGTGAAAATGGTATTGGCCCTGATGACTTCCCGGGCGGTGGAAGCCGGCACGCCCGCAGCGACCATTTCCCTCAACCTTTCCAGCGTAAGAAAGGCAGCGTGTCCTTCGTTTATGTGCCAAACGTGGGGGGTTATATCCAGCGCTTTCAACGCCCTTACGCCGCCCACGCCGAGCAATACTTCCTGGGCGATGCGCATTTCCCGCCCCCCGCCGTACAACCTGGACGTTATCCTCCTGTCCTCCTCAGTATTAACCGGCAAGTCCGTGTCTAGCAAAAGAATGCGCACCAGACCTACTTTCATCTCCCATACTTTGGCCCAAACGGTACGGCCGGGTAGCTCTACGGCAATGCCTGATTCTGGTTTACAAGCATCAAGCACCGGTGTTATGGGCAATTCATTAAAATTGATGTCCTTGTAAAGAACCTCTTGCCTGCCGTCTCGCCCGATAAGCTGGCTGAAATAGCCATACTTATAAAGTAATCCCACTCCCACTAGGGGCAGTCCCAAGTCGCTGGCCGATTTGGCGTAGTCGCCAGCAAGTATGCCCAGCCCCCCGGAATAAATGGGGCAGGATTCGTGCAGCCCGAATTCAGCGGAAAAATATGCGATTACTTTATCGCTATAACGAGGATGGCTGTGGCTATACCATTTCTCACCCTGCATGTAGCGGTTGAACGCGCTCACAACAGCTTCGTATTTTTGCACAAAAAGGTCGTCCGCCGCCGCCCTTTCCAAATCCTCTCTGCTGACGAACAACAGGAACTTAACTGGGTTATGGGCCACCCGATCCCATAAACGAGGGTTGATTTCCCTGAAAAGATGCTGGGCGGGGTAGTGCCAGCTAAACCACAAATTATAGGCCAAATCGCGCAAGTTTTTAATGCGTTCCGGCAGCGGTGGATTTACCGTGACAGTCCGAAAATAAAACATCGCCTAACCTCCAGAAATCCGTATTGGCATTATTTTATCCGCTTCATTTAAGCACAATGCACGGCATAAAAAACCCGGCCGCCGCGGCCGGAACAACATTAAAAAGGCCGGAAAAAGTATGTTTCTCGGGTTCTCACATTTTCCTGGCGCGCAGGACGGTAGCCCATTTTTTCGGTTCACTGCGTTCCCTTTCGCTTTCGCCTGGCGGCAATTCTGCGGCGGCGGCAATCTCCGGCCGGGCCGGCAAAATTTCCACGGGGGCAGCAGTTTCCGTCCGGTTACGTTCCTTTTCCAACCGCTGCTGCAGCTCTCGAACGGTCTTTTCCAATTGTTCCACCCGCTCCCGGGTATTTTTTTTCTTTTCCGCCTCCACCAGACACTCCAAGTCCTTCAGCCTACTGCGCAATTTGAAATTGCTGACGCTGAGCCTTTCGATCTCCCCCACCATCTCCAGGTATTTGTCATTGCTGAACAAGATATTCTCCAGCTGCTCGATCCTTTCGCGGTAAATGCTGTTTGTCCTGCTCAGGGCCTCGTTTTCTACTTTGTAAGCCCGCAAGTTTTCATCTTTTTCATGACCAAGCAAACTGTTAACCAGCCGGTAAGTCAACAGGGAACCAACCGCCGCGCCTGCGCCCAACCAGGTTAAAACCATGGCACCCTCCATAAGCACGCTAATTCCCCCAGTTATAATTTTAGATAATTTTTATACAATTTAACTATTCTACCTGATTTTAACATTTCCTCCCTTATTTTAAAAACAAAGTATATTCTATATACAATTTTTTGTGAACAGGTAGGAATAGGTAATTGTCCACAGAATTTTTAAATACATTAAAACACTGAGATGAAATACAAAGTGAGTTTCCGTCTACCAGTAACCACTAAGCATACCATTATCAACCCTGGTCACCGGGAGCTAAAAGAACTGGCCCGGAAGAGAAACCAAACAACTGTTTACGGCAGCGCCAGTTTCGTCACTTCGGTGCGCAACCGCAGCGCCAAGAATACTTTCATCGTGGAAGACGGAATCGCCCTGGGCGTGGACCAGCAGGGATTCCCAGCCGGGGATGCTTCGCGCATTGCCCGGAAGGTACACGAGTACCTTAAGGGGCAGGAGGTCATTCGCCTAGACCGCCGCATGGGCCTGCACCCGGATTTCAGTTTGCATTGCAACCCGAAATAAATGGCGCCATATGAATGCCCGGCCCGGCGCGGCGGCCGTTATCGTACCGGCGTAGCGGAACTGTGCAAAGCAGTGACGCGGGCCGGGGCGCGCAAACACCGGCACGGAGGTGCGCTATGAAAATAATTGTCGATGCCGACGCTTGCCCCAGGCAAGTACTTAACATATGTACCCGCACGGCGCGCGCTTATTCCGTACCCCTATACACGGTGGCCAGTTTTAACCATAACATAGAATCCGACCGCCACATCACAGTGGGCGACGCGCCCCAAGAAACGGATATGGCAGTGATTAATTTAGCGGCCGCCGGCGATATTGTGGTAACACAGGACTGGGGTCTGGCTGCCCTGGTGTTGGGCAAAGGCGCCGCCGCCGTTACGCCCGGCGGCAAAGTCTTCAACGCGCGGCACATCGATTTCATGTTGGAGGAGCGAGAGATCAAGGCCAGGCTGCGGCGGGCCGGCGTGCGAGCCAAGGGCTCGCGCAAGCGCTCGGCACAAGACGACTTGCGCTTTGCCGCGGTGCTGCGCAAACTTATCGAGGAACGCCTTCACTTACCCCCCCAATAACGCGTCAAGGATTTGCTTTTTTAAAAATAAAAAACGGGGTTCCGTAAGCAAGGCATCCCGGCGCGGCCGAGGCAAGTCAACATCCAAGTGCAGGCAAAGGCGGGCGGGGCGCGACGTCAGCACGTAAATGCGGTCGGACAAAAACACGGCTTCTTCCACGTCATGCGTGATGAAAAAAACCGCCTGTTTAAACCTGTCCCAAATTTCCAGCAACCAGCGCTGCATGCGCGTTCTGGTGATGGCGTCCAGTGCTCCAAAAGGTTCATCCAGGAGCAAAACCCGCCGCCGGGCCAGTATCGCGCGCATCAAAGCAGCCCGCTGGCGCATGCCCCCGGACAGCTCCGCCGGGTAACAGTTTTCAAACCCGGCCAGGCCAAATAGCGGCATCAACTGCCGGGCCTCGCGTTTCACCGTTTCCTTATCTTCTCCGGCCACCTCTCGAGCCAAAATAACGTTGTCCAAGACGGTGCGCCAAGGCAAAAGCAAATCCTTCTGGGGCATGTAGGAAACCATTTCCCCGGCCCGCACATCGTCCCGTCCCCCCAACAGCACCCTGCCGCTGTCGGGTTTTACCAGCCCGCAAATGATGTTAAATAATGTACTTTTCCCACAGCCGCTAGGCCCGATCAAGCTCACGAACTCCCCCGCGGCAACGGAAAGGGAAATGCCGGCCAGTACGGAAACGGACTGCCCGTCTACGGGAAAAGTCTTTGTAACTTCTTCCAAAATAATTTCGGCCATGGTTCAACCCCTTACTCGGGTAAAAACCGGTTGGTGAAGGCCGAGGCGGGGTCGATCATTTTCGGCAGCAATCCGCGCTCATACATCCAGCGCGCGTAACGATCCCATACTTCTTCCTTTTGCTCCCCCCAGCAGCTCGCGTCGTCGCGGTAACGCGGGCTGAGGTATTTCTGGCTGGCCAACACCAGTTTTTCGTCCAGCTCAGGAGCATATTTAAGCAGTATCCGGCCGGCTTCCTCGGGTTCGGTAATGGCAAACTCATAACCCCTGGCAGTGGCCCGCATAAATTTTTCCACCAAGGCAGATTCCTCGCGAATTAACTTCTCGCTGGTTATCAGCACCGGCGTATAATAGTCCAGCGCCGGGTCCAGCTTCCTCAGCTCCAGAAAATTAATTTCCAAACCCCTTAATTCCGCCTCTACGCCGGTCCAACCGTAATAAATCCAAGCAAAATCAACGTCCCGTTCAATGGCGGTAAAGAAATCCGCCGTACCGATATTGATGATTTCCACCTTGCCAGGATCACCGCCGTCTGCTTCCACAACGGCTTTCAACACAGCCTCCTCGGTGGGAGAACCCCAGCCCCCGTAGCGCTTACCTTCCATGTCCCGAGGTCTGGTTATGCCCTCCTCTTTCTTGGCAGCAAATCCGGATGTGTTGTGCTGCAGCACGGCGGCGATTGATACCACCGGAACCCCGGTGGCCCTGGCCTGGGTGACGTCTTCCTGGTAACCAACGCCGAACTCAGCCTTGCCGGTGGCCACCAGCTGGGTGGTGCCGCCCTGGGTGGGTTGCACAATGTCCACTTGCAGGCCCTCTTCCTCGTACCAGCCTTTATCCAGGGCTACGTAAAGGCCGGTGTGGTTGGTATTTGGTACCCAGTCCAGCATCACGGTAACGGGTTTTAGTTCTTCCCCGCCGCTGCCGGGTGAGCCCCCGCCGGGCGAGCAGCCCGCCAGCATAATCGCCAGGATAAAACTAAAAATGATAGCCGCTTTTTTCATGTTAACCTTTACTCCTTTCCTTGTAATACCACGGCATAACCAGCCGCGCTAAAATTTCAATGGCCGCAAAAAGTAATAAGCTGATCAACGAAATGATAATAATGGCGGCAAAAACCCGGTCCAGCTGGTAAGCGTAGGCAGCACGGGTCATGAAAACGCCCAGGCCGCTGGTCGCCCCCAGCCACTCGCCTATCACCGCCCCCATTACGGCATATGTGCCGGCTATCTTGAAGCCCGCGAAAAACGAAGGTAGGGCGGCGGGAAACCTGACCAGCCGGATGACCTGCCAGCGGGAGGAGCCCATAACCCGCAGCAGGTTCACCATATCCGGGTCTGCGGCCTGCATACCTTCGATCATGCTCACGGCCACCGGAAAAAAGCAAACCAACGCCACCACCACCACTTTGGGCAAAATACCGTACCCGAACCAGATGATAAATAATGGGGCGACGGAAATAATGGGTATTGTCTGGGAAACAACCAGCAGCGGGTATACACCCTGCCGGATCCAAGGCGCAAAGTCCATCAACGCCGCCAGAAACAGCGCTACCAGGATGGCCGCTGCAAGCCCAACCGCGGCCGCCAGCGCCGTGCTGCGGGAGTGCTCCAGCAGCAGGGGCAGCATGTCGGCCAGCGTACCGGCGACCTGCCCCGGCGCGGGGAGCAACCAGGCGGGTACACCTGTTGCCCGAACGGCAATTTCCCAAACCAACAAGAATACGAGCAAAAAAATCATGGGCGCTGCGGGAATTTTACGGTTCAACCGGAACACGGCCTGTATTTGTCCACCTTTTCCGCCATAGTTACACCCGTGGGCGCGTAATCAGTCTTTACCAGGGTCATGACCCGAACGCCCCCCGCATCCACGCAAGCTTGCTGCGCCTCTTTTACTATCTCCAGCAACTGGTCCAGCTCGCCCTCCATGGTAGTTTCCATGTTACCTACTTCGTATTTAACCTCAGAGCGCCGCACCACCTCGATGGCCCGGTCCACCACCGGGTAGACCTCTCCCTGCGTTACCAGCGGCATAACCTGAAAGCTGACGTTAATCACCGGCAAGGCATTCACCCCGTTTACTAACTTTAATCAGCAGCAACAGCCCGGAGGCAACGGAAACTTCCGCCTCCCCGTCAACCAGACGGTTGCTGATGCCGTACGGGTTGCCGATGGCAAAAACAGCATCCCGCAGCGGCCAGCGCGCGCCCCGCACTTGAACGCCGGTCACCCGCTCCGTAAGCGGCAACAGGGAAAACAAGTCCCCCGGCCTCCCCTTTACCAGGGCAGGCTGCTGCGGCCCCACCAGGCTAATCTCGTTGTACTCGTCAATGATGCGCGCCCGCACGCCCCGCTCCCAGGCCGCCCGCAGCAGGTGCACGTTGGCCAGGGAGTGGTCAAATCGCGTCCCCAGCGCACCGATAATAACAATCTCCGCCGGCCCGACCGCCAGCGCCTCGCCCAGTGCCAGAGCGGTGTCGGTATCGTCCTTGTCGGCGGGATATTCCTTGATTATCGTGCCCCGCCCGGCGAAATACTCCAGTATTTCCCGGTTTACGGAATCCATGTCGCCGACTATTAAGCGGGGAATAATCCCCAGGGCGGCGGCGTACTCGGAACCGCCGTCGGCACAGATGACGTAGTCCCCTTTCTCAACCACGCCGGCCAACCACTGAAAATCGCCAATTGTTCCCCCGCTTAAAATAATACAGCGCAAACTGTTCACCCCGATTTCAAAGTTATACATCACGCTCAAGGAAAAAGCGCACCCCCAAGGTCAGGTGCGCTTTTTGACAATCTATACCTTCCCTACGCGGGCATTACCCCGATCAGGTTCATGGGTCAGGTGCTCGCCAGCCCTTTCTCAGCTCATAACATGAGCTCCCCAAGCAAGATTTGTATTTATTTTTGTTTTGTTACGTTTATTATATACTTTGCCGGTATGAAGTCAATATTTTTTCCCAGCAACGGGTGTCACGTGTTATAATCCTCGTAACGGGGGTGGATAATTTTGACCCGGGAATACCCGCCTTATCCGGTACCTTCCGCAGCGGCCCTGGTTTACCATCAAGGTGCGCTGCTAATGGTAAAAAGAAAATTTGCACCCGGCGCCGGCAAGTGGAGCCTGCCGGGCGGCAAAATCGAGGTGGGCGAAACAGCGCAATATGCCGCGGCCAGAGAAGTCCTGGAGGAGTGCGGTGTGCGTATCAAAATCCGCGAGTTGCTGAATGCGGTGGACGCCATATTTTATGATAACGCGCAGCGGGTTCGCTTTCACTATCTCATTTTGGTCTACCTGGGAGAATATATAAGCGGCTCACCGCAAAATTCGCCGGAAACGCTGGACGTGCGCTGGATACCCTTGCGGGATATTGCAGTCTACGATCTGACGGGTACCGCCCGCTCCGCCATCGAAGCGTGGGAGTGTAAACGGCGCAAGCAATTATAATATAAAATTATAAATAATTGTCCAGCCGCCTGCTCATGTTGAGCGGGCGCAGCAAGTGCCGCACCGCCGGAATGGAAGTCCCGCTTTCCTTCACTTCCCACAATTTACCCCTGCAGACCACTTCTCCCCTGTCCATCACCGCTACGTTATCTGTCAAGAACGGGATTTCGGTAAAATCATGCGTTACAAACACGGCGGCGGTACCCGTTTTTACCAGCAGTTCGCCAAGTTCCTCCAGTAGGTTGAAACGGGTGGGAAAATCCAGCGCTGAAAAAGGTTCATCCAAAAAAATTATCTCGGGCTCAAGAACGAAGGCCCGGGCCAGATTGACTCTTTGCGCCTCGCCTCCCGAGAGATGCAGCGGCGTGCGACTGCGCAATCCGGTAATGCTTAACCTTTCCAGCCAGTAGTCTACCCGTCGCTGCAGCTCTGCACCGTCAATGCCCCTAAACTTTAATCCCTGCGCTACGTTGTTAAACACCGTAGTATTAAGCAGCAACGGTTCCTGGAAAACAACAGCCATGCGGCGCCGAAAAGCCAAAGCGTTTTTAGCCGTCACCTTAACACCGCGGAAAAAGACAGCCCCGGTAGTGGGCCGTTCCAGCAGGGCCAGTACTTTCAACAGAGTGCTTTTACCGGCCCCGTTGGGCCCGATAACAGCCAGCCTTTCACCTTCCGCCAGCCTGAACTCCTTTACGCGTAAAATTGTCTGCCCGCCCCGGGCCAGCAACAGGTCTTGCAACCGCAACATGACGCCCACCGTCCCGTTACCTTGTCAATCAACGCATCCATTATAACAGCAGCCACGGCGGGTTACAACCTGCTGGATAGAGATTTAAAAAAGCGATTCCGTTACCTTCGCTCGCTCCAACCCGGCGCCACAGGCACCTAAGCGATTACCCTGGGCCGCCGGCGACCGGCCCCTCGCAATTCTTCCATAAAACCGGCCAGGTCTCCAGGCAGCAGCGACTGCGGGCCGTCGGATAGAGCCTTGTCCGGCTGGGGGTGTACTTCCAGCATTACGCCGTCGGCCCCAGCGGCCAATGCGGCCCGGGCCACGGGCAACACCAGTTCCCGCCGCCCCGTGCCGTGGCTGGGGTCGGCCACCAGGGGCAGGTGGGAAAGGTGCTTCACCGCCGCCACCGCATTGATGTCAAATGTATTGCGCGTGTACGGCTCAAAGCTCCTGATGCCCCGCTCGCAAAGTATCACTTCCCTGTTACCCCCGACCAGTATATACTCAGCGGCCAGCAGCCATTCCTCAATGGTGGCAGCAAAACCCCGCTTCAAGAGCACCGGCACGCGCAGTCGGCCCACTTCCCGGAGCAGCCCGAAGTTTTGCATGTTG
The DNA here is from genome assembly GCA_913064925.1 of uncultured Peptococcaceae bacterium. Classification (GTDB taxonomy): domain Bacteria; phylum Bacillota; class Desulfotomaculia; order Desulfotomaculales; family Desulfallaceae; genus CAJYBN01. The sequence continues at coordinate 11,519 of CAJYBN010000007.1, read as the reverse complement.
CGGCTGCCTATCTGGATCACGTCGGCGTAGCGACACACTTCCGCCAGGTGGCGTACATCCGTCAACTCGGTGACCACCGGCAAGCCCGCCGCCCGGCCCGCGGCGTGCAGCATGCGCAGCCCTTCCGCGCCCAGGCCCTGAAACGTGTAGGGAGAAGTGCGGGGTTTGTATGCGCCGCCCCGCAGCATATGCACCCCCATCGCTTTCAGCCGGCAGGCCAGGCGAACCAGCATTTCTTCATCCTCAACGGCACAGGGACCAGCAATTACCACGGGAGCGTCTCCCCCGACCTGGCAGTCACCTATCCTGACGACGGTATTTTCCCTTTGCCATTCTCTGCTGGCCAGCTTATAAGGCGGTAGCAACGCCGTCCACCTCCGTCCCGGCCAGAGCTTCTTTTAACTCCCGCACACGCCGGCACACCGCCTCAACAAGACCGGGCTTTCCTGCCCGGGCAGCAATAATACCGACCAGAGCGCTCCCCACCACCACGGCATCGCAGTACCTGGCCACCCAGGCCGCTTGTGTGGGGCCGGAAATGCCGAAGCCCACCGCCACCGGCAGCGCCGTATGCCGGCGCACGGCCGCTGTCATGGCGGAAAGATCGGTTGTGATGTTTTCCCTTTCGCCGGTTACCCCCGTTACCGATACGCAGTAAATAAAACCGCGGGCACGGGCAGCAATGATGGCCAGCCGCCGGTCGGGAGTGTTGGGCGTCACCAGCGGTATCAAGTCCACCCCTTCGGCGTCAGCTGCACGCAGCATAGCGCCCGATTCCTCCGGGGGCAGGTCGGGTATGATCAGCCCGCTGCCGCCCGCTGCCGCCGTGTCTTGGGCAAACCGCCGCAACCCGTACTGGTAAACCGGGTTGTAGTAAGTCATCAATACCAGCGGTACGCTTGTGCGGCGGCTAATTTGTTCCATTGCCCGGATTACTCCCCGCACCGTGGTTCCACCGGCCAGAGCCCGTTGGGAAGCCGCCTGGATAACGGGGCCGTCCGCCACCGGGTCGGAAAAAGGAATTCCCAGCTCAATTATATCCGCCCCGGCCCCGGCCATCGCCACAGCCAATTCCACCGTCGTATCCAGGTCCGGGTCGCCAGCCGTTACATAAACAATCAGCCCTTTACCGCCGCCGGCCAGCACCTGTTGCAGCCTGTCCTTCACCTTACTCATCCAGCGACACCCCCATTTCCGCGGCCACGGTGTGCACGTCCTTGTCGCCGCGCCCCGAAAGATTAACCAGAATAATGTTTTCCCGCGGCAAGGTGGGCGCCAGGCGAAACGCCGCCGCCAGGGCATGGGCGCTTTCCAGCGCGGGAATGATGCCTTCGGTGCGGCAGGTAACCTGAAAGGCGTCAAGCGCTTCCCGGTCCGTGGCCGCAACATAGCGGGCACGCCCCGTTTCCATGAGGTAGCTGTGCTCCGGCCCCACCCCTGGATAATCCAGCCCGGCGGAAATGGAATGTACCGGTGACACCTGGCCATCCTCGTCCTGCAGCAGGTAACTGAGGGAGCCGTGCAGCACACCCGGCCTGCCCCGGGAAAGGGTGGCCGCGTGGTGGCGCGTGTCTAGGCCGTGACCGCCGGCTTCCACACCCAGTAAAACCACCTCCGGGTCATTGAGGAACGGGTAAAATATGCCCATGGCATTGCTGCCTCCGCCCACGCAGGCAATAACGTAGTCGGGAAGGCGGCCCGCCTGCTCCATTACCTGCCGACGGGCTTCATCACCGATAACCCGTTGGAAATCCCTTACTATAACGGGGTAAGGGTGCGGTCCCGCCACGGAACCCACCAAATAGTAGGTGGTCTCGATATTGGTGACCCAGTCACGCATGGCTTCGTTCATGGCGTCCTTCAGGGTCCTGCTGCCCGACGACACGGGCACCACTTCGGCACCCAGCAGGCGCATGCGAAAAACATTTAGCGCTTGCCTGCGCATATCTTCTTCCCCCATGTATATGATGCATGCCAAGCCGAACATGGCCGCCACCGTGGCCGTGGCCACGCCGTGCTGACCCGCCCCGGTTTCCGCGATTATGCGCCTTTTCCCCATCCTGCGCGCCAGGAGTACCTGCCCCATGGTATTGTTTATCTTGTGCGCCCCGGTGTGGTTGAGGTCCTCCCGCTTCAGGTAAATCTGCGCGCCGCCCAGGAACTCCGTCAGGTTCCGGGCATGGTACAGAGGCGAGGGCCGGCCCACGTAACGGGCCAGGTAATACTGTAATTCATCTTGAAACTGCTTGTCGCTGCTCAACCGCCGGTAGGCGTCCGCCAATTCCTCCAGGGCAGGCATTAAAGTTTCCGGCACGAATCTTCCGCCAAACCGGCCGAAATAACCGCGCTCATCAGGTGTTGCGGTGTTCATATGACAACCCCCTTGGCTAAGTTGATAAATTGTTTAATCTTATGCACATCCTTGCGCCCGCCGGTTTCCACCCCGCCGGAAACGTCCACGGCGTAAGGCTTAACCGCCCGCACCGCCTCAACCACATTGGCAGCGCACAACCCGCCGGCCAGGATAAGCGGCTTGGGACAGTATATATTGCGAAGTATTTGCCAGTCGAAAACTCTGCCCGTGCCGCCGTAAGAACCTTCCCGGTAGGTGTCAAACAGGAAAGCGTCGACCTTGTAACGGGAAAGGTCGGGAACCCCCCGCCCGTTTCCCACCCTTATTGCCCTTATCACCGGCAGGGGTGAAGGCAAACGGTAACCGGGCGGCTCATCGCCGCTCAATTGCACGGCCGTCAGGCCGCAGTAAGCGGCAACAGCAGCAACTTCTGCAGGCGGCGTATTGACAAACACGCCAACCCGGGCCACTCCCTGCGGCAAACGCTTGCAGATATCCCGGGCCGCTTCCGGCGAAACCCGCCGGCGGCTGGCGGCAAAAACAAACCCCAGGGCATCGGCCCCGGCCTCTACCGCAGCAAGTGCGATGGCAGCGTCGGTAATACCGCATATTTTAACCTTGACTTGCCGCCCCGCCTTCATGCCCTGGCCACCGCCCGTCGCACCGCCACCCCGCTAAACTGCCTAACTGCGGCGCGCAAGTCGCCGGCAGACATCAACGCTTCTCCCACCAGCACGGCATTGACCCCGCAAGCTCCCAGCTTCTCAACGTCAGCACGGGTCCTTATGCCGCTTTCGCTAACCAGCGTAATGCCCGGCTTGTTTACAAGGCCTGCCAGTTCCAAGGTGGTGCTTATGCTTACCTCAAGGGTGTGCAGGTTCCGGTTGTTGATGCCGATTATCGTAGCGCCGGCTAGTAAAGCCCTTTCCACTTCTCCGGCGGTGCGGGTTTCCACCAGCGCCTCCAGGCCCAAAGACCTTGCCAGCGCCAGGAATTCGCCCAGCGCACCGCCGGGCAGCAGTTCCGCAATCAGCAGCAGGGCGTCGGCCCCAAGCAGCCTGGACTCGTAAACCTGGTACTCGTGAATAATAAAGTCCTTCCTTAGCAGCGGCTGCCCGGTAAGCTCCCGGGCCGTAGCCAAAAATTCCGGTGCGCCGCCGAAAAATTTTTTATCCGTCAGCACGGAAACGGCCTGTGCACCCGCCTCCCGGTAAGCCCTGACGGTTTCCGCCAGGTTAAAATCTTTCCTGATCAACCCCCGGGATGGTGACCGCCTCTTCACTTCGGCAATCAAGCCCACCTCGCCAGGGCGGTTTATAGCGGCAGCAAAACCCAGCGTCGGGGGCAAAGAGGCGTCCCGCAGCCGTGCTTGTAATTCCCGCAGCGGCATGACCCCCAACTGAAACTCCACTTCTTCACGCTTTTGCCGCGCCGCCTCCAGCAAAAAGCCTCGTATCATAGCCCGGCCACCCTTGCCTGCCGGCAGGCGGCGGTAAACCGGACCAGCTCTTCCAGCTTGCCCCTGGCGCGGCCTGTATCTATGCTGCGGGCGGCCAGCCGGACGCCAGCGGCAAAACTGTCGACTGTCCCCGCTGCCATTAACCCCAACGCGGCATTCATCAATACGGCGTCGCGCCGCGGCCCCGGTTCACCGTCCAGGACGCGCCGCACGAGTGCCGCGTTTTCTTCCGGCGAACCGCCGGAAAGATGATCTATGCCGGCAGCGGCAAAACCGTACGCAGCGGGATCCAAGGTATACTCGTAAACGGTGCCTTCCCTAACCTCGCATATGTGCACCGGCCCGGCCGGAGAAGCTTCATCCAGCCCGCCGGCGCCGTGCAGTACAAAAGCCCGCTCAGTTCCCAACCGCAGCAGAACCTCAGCCAACACGCGCACCAGCGAGGCGCTGAATACCCCCAGCACCTGGGCCCGGGCACCCGCCGGGTTGGTCAAGGGCCCCAAAATGTTGAATACCGTGCGAAAACCCAGCTCGCGGCGCGGCACAGCGGCAAACTTCATGGCGCCGTGCAACAGGGGGGCAAAGAGAAAGGCAATACCCACCTTTTCCAGGCAAAGGGCCATTTCTTCCGGTTTGAGGTCCAGATTCACTCCCAGCGCCTCCAGCACGTCGGCGCTGCCGCAACGGCTGGAAACCGAACGGTTGCCGTGCTTGGCCACCTTTACACCCGCGCCGGCCAAAACCAGCGCTGCCGTCGTAGAGATATTGAAAGTGTTAGCACCGTCCCCGCCGGTGCCGCAGGTATCTACCAACAGCGGGTGGCTGCTTTTTACGGCAGTGGCCCTGCTGCGCATAACCCGGGCAAACCCGGTTATTTCGTCAACGGTTTCGCCTTTCATCTTTAATGCCGTAAGCATGCCGCCTATTTGCGCCGGCGTGGCCCCGCCGTCCATGATTATTTGCATAGCTTGGCCGGCTTCTGTTTCGGACAAGTTTTCACCGGCCGCCAATTTGCCCAGCAATTCCCTGATCAAACAGTTCCCCTCCTCCGTTTAGCAATTTAAGGTAGTTTACTGGTCTCTGTAAAAAATTAGCAAGCAGTTCCATGCCATGCTCACTGAGCATCGATTCAGGGTGAAACTGCACTCCCTCCACCGGCTGCGACCTGTGCCGTAAGCCCATAATTTCACCTTCCTGTGTCCAGGCGCTCACTTCCAGGCAACTAGGCAGCGATTCCCTTTCCACCACCAGAGAATGATAGCGTACCGCCCGGAAAGGTGAAGGCAGCCCGGCGAATATGGTTTTTCCGTCGTGATAAATCAGCGACACTTTGCCGTGCATAGGAGCTTTAGCGCGGACGACCCTGCCCCCGTAGGCCCTGCCGATGGCCTGCATGCCCAGGCATACTCCGAAAATGGGAAAGCGACCGGTGCATTGCTGGATGGCTTTAATGATCACGCCCGCCTGGTCGGGAGTGCCCGGTCCCGGCGATAAAACCAGGTAATCTGGGTTCCGGGCTAGGATTTCCTGCACGGTGATGCAGTCATTGCGCCGCACCAGCACGTTTTCCCCAAGCAGCGACAGGTATTGGACCAGGTTATAGGTAAAAGAATCATAATTGTCGATCATCAACAACACGATACAGCACCCCTCCCGCTAAAAACACAAAAGCCGGCACTCAAATGAGCGCCGGCCAAATTAGCGCCGGTCCATCTCATCTCAGCTCCCCTTTCATAAAACTCAGCTAAACTCAACTCGGCAAATGCTTTTATGCAATTATTTAAGTAGAATGTTACTATGAATTGCCACAGCTGTCAACATCATTTTCCTGCCATCCCAGCGCGCGGAACATAGCCCTGGCCTTGCCGTCTATTTCCCGGCATTCCCTGGCCGGTAGAGAATCGGCGACGATTCCCGCCCCGGCCTGGATATAAGCCGTATTGTTTTTTATCACCAGCGTCCGGATGGCAATAGCGGTATCCATGTTGCCGTTAAAACCAAGGTAGCCCACAGCCCCGGCATAAACGCCCCGCCGGGCGGGTTCCAGTTCATCGATGATTTGCATGGCTCTGACCTTGGGTGCACCGCTAACCGTTCCCGCCGGGAAGCAGGCCTGCAACGCATGCAAAGCGTCCCTGCCGGGCGCTAGTTTTCCCTCCACACGGGAGACGATGTGCATGACGTGGGAAAAATACTCAATGTCCATGAAACGGGGCACATGCACTGTGCCCGGGGTACACACCCGCCCCAGGTCGTTGCGCCCCAGGTCAACCAGCATCAAGTGCTCGGCGCGTTCCTTTTCGTCTGCCAGCAGTTCAGCAGACAGCCGGCGGTCTTCAGATTCACTGGCGCCACGGGGGCGAGTGCCGGCTATAGGACAGGTGGTGACCAGCCCGTTCTCCACGCGCACCAGCATCTCCGGTGAAGAACCGATTATTTTTACGTCGCCCAAATGCAAGTAAAACATGTAAGGAGAAGGATTCAAGCTTCTCAAACGCCTGTACACACCAAAAGCGCATCCCTCGAAATCCACGGCAAAGCGCCTTGAGAGAACCACCTGGATTACTTCCCCGCTGTGGATGTAATCCAGTGCTCGTTCCACCCGCGCGGCAAACTCGCGCTCCGACAGATTCGCCCTTACAACCCCCCGCAGGAAAAACAGCCCAGATTCGGCCAGCGGCTGCCGCATAACCTCTTGCATAACCGCCAGCTTTTCCACCGCGCGATCGTAAACGGCAGCCGGGTCTTCCCCGTCAACCAACGAATTAACCACTAAAGTGACTGTATGCCGTACATGATCAAAAATAGCTACGGTGGAGGGGAAAAACTGCCCGCAATCAGGCAGGTGTAGCTCGTCGGCGGGCGGAGACGTGAGGTTTTCCAGGGACCTCACCGCATCATAAGAGATAAAGCCCACCGCCCCGCCGAAAAAACGAGGCAGTCCCTGCGCGGGCGGCACCCGAAAGAGGCGCAGCAGCTGCCGCAGCACCTGCAGGGGCGGCCCGTCCGCTTCCCGGCGCCTACCGTCTGCATACACAACCTCCCCCCTACCGTCCTTGGACTTGTACACCAGCAGCGGGTCCAGAGCAATAAAGGAGTACCGGCCCAGATAGCGCCCTCCCTCGACGCTCTCCAACAAGCAAGAGGTGCCGCCGGCCCCAGCCAGGCGCAAAAAGAGCGTTATGGGCGTTTCCGTGTCCGCCATAATCTCGGTATAAACAGGTACCAGATTATACCGCCTACTTAATGCCAGGTATTCCTTATAAGATGGATAACATATCACGCTAACGCAGCTCCTTTGCCTATTTTTAAATAAAAACAAAAACGGCACTTATAATGAGTGCCGTCCACATCGCGGACAACATGCTCACCTAAGCTCATTCCCAACCTGCTCTACTCAGCTCAGCTACACCAATATTGCTTTTTTACGAAACATATTATAAATTTATTTTACCGAAAGTCAATAAAAATTATCCAGGCACTGAAATGCCCGGGGGCGCGCTGATCCCTTCTCTTCCCGCCCGGTCTGTACAGGGGCATTGTGCAGTTCCAGGAGGAGCTAAAACATGCATTAATTTCCTTTTCCATGCCGGCAAAATCCTTTTGCAGCAAAACCCCATCAAATGTCCCATGTGCTCCCCGGGCCCGGTAAAAAAAACGCCGGCAACCCGGCGATTGGCAATTGAATTAACTTTGTTCTTTTTCTATTTCCGGTTCCTCTTCGCATACCAAAGGATCGGCCAACTCGTAATCAAAATCTTCCTTCTTTCTTCTCCTGGTTGCTTTATTCTTTTCCTTGGTCACCTTATCCCCCCTTTCTTTGTTTCATTATGGCAAAAACGGTTATAATTATACCTGGACAGACGGGAAAAACCCGTTGGATGGGAAAGCCTGGCTTGTGTTAAAATATATAAGCAACCAAATTTTTTCTCTCGGAGGCATTGATTTTGATTGATCCCGTCGCTGTAACCATCGGGCCGCTGCAAATAAGATGGTATGGCATTATCATGGCGGTCGCCTTCCTGCTGGGCATCGCGCTGGCCTACCGCAGGGCGGAACGCAACAACGTCGACCCCAACCATATATTGAACATGGTAACCCTAATCATCCCAGCGGCGATTATCGGCGCCAGGCTTTATTATGTGCTGTTCACTTGGGAGAATTATCGCGCCGACCCCTTGGAAGCCCTGGCCATATGGCACGGCGGCCTAGCTATCCACGGCGGCATCGCGGGTGGACTTTTGGCCGGTTTATTTTACGTGCGCAGGCACGGCCTACCTGCCTGGAAAATCACCGACATCCTAGCTCCCAGCCTTATCTTGGGCCAAGCCATTGGCCGCTGGGGCAACTTCATCAACCAAGAGGCACACGGCGGTCCGGTCACAGAAGAATTTATCAACCACTTCCCGTTGTTTATAAAAAAACAAATGTACATTGATGGCCAGTATTACCACCCGGCTTTTCTGTACGAGTCACTGTGGAACTTGTCGGTATTTCTTATTTTAACCTGGCGCTGGCCCCGCAAAAAAACCGACGGCGAAATAACTTTGCTTTACTTTATCCTTTATTCCGCCGGCCGGTTTTTCATCGAAGCCATACGCACGGACAGCCTAATGCTGGGCCCCTTCAGGGTCGCCCAGCTGGTGAGCCTGGCCCTGATTGTTCTGGGCGTCGGCGGGCTTGCAGCCCTGTACCGGAAAAATGGCCGTCTAGGGGCGTTAAAAAAGGAATAAGGTTAAATTTTTTCACATCTGCAGGAAAAATAAATTCTTTGCAGAAGGTTAAAAACTGTCAAAATAAAATAATAACACTATCTTAAAGGAGGTTGTGTAATGTGGTAGAAAGAGAACAGTGGGGAACTCGAATAGGGTTCGTGCTGGCAGCTGTAGGTTCTGCCATAGGCCTGGGGAACATTTGGCGCTTCCCTTACATGGCTTATGAAAACGGCGGCGGCGCCTTCTTCATTCCTTATCTTTTTGCGCTGCTCACCGCGGGTATTCCCATCATTATTCTCGAATTCGCCATCGGGCACAAGTACCGTGGCTCCGCCCCCCTGACCTTCGCCAAAATCAATCCCATGTGGGAATGGGTGGGCTGGTGGCAGGTGCTGGTCAGCTTTGTCATTTCGGTCTATTATGTAGTTATTATCGGCTGGGCCATTTCTTTCGTCTACTTCTCCCTGTCGCTAGCCTGGGGTTCCGATTCTGTGGGGTTTTTCACGGGCAGTTACCTCGGCCTCACCGACGGTCCGTTCCAGCTGGGAGGCATGCGCTGGGGTATTTTTGTGGCAGTAGTTATTGCCTGGATGGTTAACTACGTGGTGCTTTACAGCGGGGTAAAACGCGGCATCGAATTGGCCAATAAGATTTTCATGCCCTTGCTCTTTATACTTGTTATCATCATGGCCATTCGCGGCGTAACCCTGCCGGGTGCAACCGAAGGCCTAAATTATCTGTTCCAACCCGACTTCAGCCGTATCCTTGACTACAAGGTTTGGACGGCCGCTTACGGTCAGATATTCTTTAGCTTAAGTATCTGCTTCGCCATCATGATTGCTTATTCCAGTTACCTGCCTAAGAAATCTGACATCGTGAACAACGGTTTTATGACAGCCTTCATCAACTGCGGTTTCAGCCTGTTGGCGGGCCTGGCCGTGTTCGGTGTGCTGGGCTTCATGGCCCATGCTCAGGGCGTGGAACTGAAGGAAGTGGTCAACGCGGGAGTGATGTTGGCCTTCGCCACCTTTCCAACCGCCATCAGCCAGATGCCTGTGGCGCCGGAATTATTCGGTGTAATTTTCTTCCTGTCACTGGTTTTCGCCGGGTTGTCTTCGGAAATATCTATCAACGAGGCGGTTATCTCCAGCCTGATGGATAAGTTCAACGCCCCGCGCAAAACAGTGGTAAACATTTATTGCCTGGTTGCCTTCCTCATCAGCCTAATCTTTGTAACCGGTGCAGGCTTGTATATACTGGATATTGTCGACCATTTCATCAACAACTTCGGCATCGTGTTTGCAGGGCTGCTGGAAGTTATCCTGCTGAGCTGGTTCTTCGACTTGAACAAGATCAGGGATCACGTCAATCCCATTTCCGACTTCCCGGTGGGCAGCTGGTGGTCCTTCATGCTTAAGGTTGTTACGCCGATCGTGCTGGGTTACATGGCCATTGCCAACCTGTATGGCGACATTACAACCCCGTACGGCGGTTACCCGACCAGCGCCTTGATAGCTCTTGGTTGGGTGGTTGTCGTAGGCGTGGTGGTATTCTCCTTCGTATTGAAGTCCGCCAGCTGGAAGAATAAGGGCCTGTTGAGCGATGACGCGGTGCAGTAAGTATACTGGGCAGGGGGGTTAAAATATGACCGGTAGTGCAATTGCCATGATGCTATTCGGCATGCTAGTTCTCTGGGGCGGCAGCATTGTCTGCATTAGCATAGCCTTGAGGAGGAGGTTTTAAAACAAGGCCGGGCAACTTGCCCGGCCTTTTACTGTAAAAAAAGAACCCTTTGTGCAGGGTTCTTTATAAATTCGACATTTTTCTAAAATACCTTCCTTAACACGTTATAAATTTTGCGTACTGCCTTGCGGTAAACGGAACACCGGCCCCATGCCCCTCATCCCAGCACCGGGCCCGTTACCGTAACTGCCGCCCATCCAGCCGTGCCGCCAACCGGGACCGCCGCCCGGACACAGAAAACCGTTTTGCCGGTGGAAGTCATACATGTATTCAAAATGTTCTTTCCAGGCTTGCCCCTGTTCCTTAGACAGCAAGCCCTGTTCCACCAGCCTGTCCACGTAGGCTCTTTTAAGCTCCATCCTTTGCTGCAGCCAGTTAAGCCTTTGTTCCAGCCAGCTGTCGGCATCACCGGCATCTCCCGTATCAGCCGCAAAGGCGGGGATAGCCAAGAGAGCGGCAAATAACAGCAACAGTGCGAGGCCAACAACTTTTTTCATTCTTCATCCCTCCTTTCACAGCTATGTTATCTTTAAAATGTGGAAATTGCCGGGCCTTTATGTTAAGAAAATGTTAAAAAAGACGGCTGTTGATGAAAAGAAGGCCGATACTATATAATTTAAAAAACCAGGCATTGCCAACATCACATGTTGTTAATGTAGCAAGGAAGGAATTTATATGGCTTCTGAACGGGAGACTATCAACAACAACACAATTTTTGCCCTGGACATAGGGACAAGGACCGTCATCGGCATTATCGGCCGCATGGAAGGTGATAATTTTCACATCGTGGCACAGGAAATGATGGAGCATGAAGGTCGTTCCATGTACGACGGGCAAATCCACGACATTCCCCAAGTAAGCCGGGTCGTAGCACAAATCAAAAACAAGTTGGAAAAGAAAACCGGCTTGCTGCTGGATAAAGTTGCGGTGGCAGCAGCAGGCCGGTCACTAAAAACCGTTCGCTGCTTTACCGAAATAGATCATGATGCCAGCAGGGAAATAGACGTACACGATGTACGGCGCCTGGAACTGAGCGCGCTTCGGCAAGCCCAGATAAAGCTGGGCAACCACGACCAAAGCGGCAGCGCATCCGCTTTTTATTGCGTGGATCATTGCGTTATCAGTTACATGCTGGATAATTTGCCCGTATCCAACCTGCTGGGGCACCGGGGCGAAAAAATAGGTGCAGAAATCGTGGCCACCTTTTTGCCGGCGTCTGTGATTAACAGCCTTTACACCGTACTACAGA
>CAJYBN010000006.1 GCA_913064925.1 uncultured Peptococcaceae bacterium | reverse complement strand
ACCGGGGCGGCGGAATGCTTGTTAAAAAGAGCGTCATGCCCCACGCACAGGCCCAGCGCCACGTTCAGTTCGGTTTTCTTTTCCCGCAGCACCGCGGCTTGGCCCACCGGGTTGCATATGGACTCAAAGTGCTCGGGCTTCACGTGGGGAACCCCCAGGTCGTCCTTGTTAATGCCGCCCACCTTGCAGCATACCGAGTACACCTGAAAATGCTTTTCCAGTATCCCGGCCACGATTTCCGCCTCCCGGGCCAGGCCCAGGCAAAAGGCCAGGCCCAGGCGGGTGAACCCCATGGCCTGGGCATACTTGATTATCTCCTCCAGCCGCGTCAACTGCATGTAGTAGCGGGCCTCCAGCTCGGAAGCCGTAGTGAGCATGCGGCGCACATCGTCCCGCGCATACTCGCCCGTGCGGGCCAGCCCGCCGGTGCAGTCAAATCCTTCACTATAGCACTTGTGCACAGGTTTTTGGTGGCAGTGCGCGCATTTCATTTTTTCCACTCCTTTCATTCCAGGGCCACGGCGGGCAGCTCGATGCCCTTGGGACAAATCCGGGCCAGCAGCTGCCGGAAGGTCTGCAGCCCCTCTTCCGTAAGTCCGGTTACCTTCATCCGTTGTGCGCCCAAGGCATCTCTGGGGTCCACGGCCAGGCGTACGTTTTTCACCAGCGCGGCGGGCCGCACGTTGCCGCCGCTGTCGATGCCGGCGTCGCAAATCCCGCAAAGGATGCAGGTGGCGGGCCCCTCGATGCGGCGCGAGTCCTCCGGGGCCACGCGCCCGTCGTGCCCCGGCACGGTCAACACCCAGGGTATTACCTGCTTGAGGGCGTCAAAAAAGGGATCCAGGTCCACCACCAGGTCCTTCAACGGCCGGAAACCGGGTAATGGCCGCAGGGTCAGCTCGCCCCCGTCCCCGGCCAGGTCGCCTACCAAAGTCTGGCAGGCCAGGCGGGGCCCGTCCTGGATGAACATGGCGCAGGAGCCGCAAATGCCGCTGCGGCAGGAGCGCCGGAAAGCCAGCGTGGGATCCTGCTGCCAGGCCTTGAACAGGACATCCAGCACGGTTTCCTGCCGTTCCCATTCCACCAGGTATTTCTGCATGCGAATGTCAACGTCGGCCCCCGGATCATAACGGGCTACACGCAGCGTCAACCGCATGGTCAATACCCCCTTTCCCCAGGCAGATGCTTGGTTATGCAAACCTCGCCGCTGGTAAACACGGGGCCGCCTTCGCCCCGGCGGATGAAAGTGTGTTTGAGCCAGTTTCTGTCGTCCCTGGCGGGATAGTCCAGGCGGTAGTGGGCACCCCTGCTCTCGGTGCGCCGGAGCGCCGCGCCGGCGATTATTTCGCCCAACTCCAGCAGGTAACCCGTTTCCAGGTACTCCACCAGGTCGTAGCGGAAAGGCGCCTCCCGCCCGGGCACCCGCAGCCGGCGGTAGCGCTGGCGCAGCGCGGCCAACTCGCCGGCGGCCTCCTGCAGTTCCGCCCCGGTGCGGAACACCCCTACTTTTTCCGTCATCAGGCGGTTGAGTTCGTGCCGGATGGCGAATACGGAATCGCCCGCCGCGGCAGGCCGGGATTCGCCAAAGTTATCTTCCCAGCGCTGCCGGGCCGCTGCCAGCGAATCCCGCGGCGGTGCAGGCCAGCTGCGCGACGCGGTTATTTCCACCGCCCGCCGCCCGGCCCGCCTGCCGAAAACCACCGTTTCCAGCAGCGAGTTGCCGCCGGTCCCTCTGCGCACAGGATTTCCACGGCATCCTGGTCGGCCAGGTAATCGCTGCCCTTGACGGTGTCAAACACGTGGTTCTCCACCGCATCGTCCTCGCCCATGGCGGCGTTGAAACCGCCCTGGGCCGCCCCGCTGTGCGACCGGGTGGGATATACCTTGCTGACCACGGCCACGTCGGCCTTGCCCGACGCCTCTACGGCGGCCATCAGGCCGGCCAGGCCGCCGCCCACAATCACCAGCTCGTGATTTATCAACGCAATCACCTCTTTAATGGGAACGTGACACCGCAACACCCCGGTTCCAGAAAGGCCAGCCCGGCCATGCGGGTGGCCGTTTCATTAATGTCCTCATAGGTGGTTTGGCAAATAAAACCTGCCAGTTTGGCGGTATACATGGGGGTTATGTTCACCTACCCTAACCATATTCATTACTTAAGTGCGGATAAAGAGCGCTTCTCCGGTTGGCAACCGGTGTATAACCTACCCCAGCACGCGCCGCAGCTCATCAATAAGATGGTCGTAATCTTCCACCACGACGGCGCCGGCCTCCCGCAGCCGCTTCATCTTATCGGAAGGCTTACCCCGGCCGCTGGAAATAATGGCTCCCGCATGGCCGAAAACCGTTCCCTCGGGCATGTCTTCCGTGAAACGCCCGGCCACGTAGCACAATAAGGGCTTGGTGAAGCCGCCCCGGGCGACGAACTCGGCGGCCTCTTCCTCCTGGCTGGTGCCGGGTTCGGAAAAGGTTACTACGGCATCGGTACCGGCGTCCTGCTGGAACAGTTCCAGCAGGTCCTTGATGGTGCTGCCGATGAGGGCGTCGCCGCCGATGCTGATGCTGGTGCTCACGCCGTAGCCCGCCCGCTTCACCATCCAGGAGGTCTCTGCCGTCATGCCGCCGCTGCGGGATATTACGCCCACCCGGCCGGGCACGAAGCAGCGCTCCACGTTGTCGCCCCCGATGGCCCCCAGTTTCACCCGGTCCGCAGGGTTGATCACACCCACGGAATTGGGCCCGATCACCCGCACGCCGGCCTGCCTGGCGGCGTAAAGAAACCGCACGGCGTCCTTCTGGGGGATGTTTTCGGTGATCACCACCACCAGCTTGATACCGTTGGCCACGGCCTCCAGCACGGCGTCGCAGGCAAAGGCCGGCGGCACGTAAACCACCGAGGTATCGGCCCCGTAACGGCGCACCGCCTCCTTTACCGTGTCCAGCACCGGCACGCCGTGTATTTCCTGCCCGCCCTTGCCCGGAGTAATGCCGGCCAGTATCCGGGTGCCGTAGTCCAGCATGTGCTTGGCCACCATGGAAGCTTCCCTGCCGGTAATGCCTTGGATAATTATTCTGGAACTGCGGTCGATCAGTATGGCCATATTACTTTCCCTCCTGCCGCCGATACCCGGGGTAGGCTTCTTCCATGCGCCGGACCATGCGCGCCGCCGCTTCGGTCATAGTGATCTCGTCGCCGTAATATTCCACCCCGGCGGCGGTGAAGATTTCCCGGGCCGCCGCGTCGTTGACCCCGGCCTCGCGCACCACCACCGGGAAAGTTTCCGGGTTAATGTTCATATCGCGCAGGGCCCGTACTATCCCCCGGGCCAGCACGTCCACCTGGGTGTTGTTGGTGATGTTGTGCGCCACGAAAAGCCCCTTCACGCCGGGCTTGCTCAATATACCCTTGGTCAGCCCGTACACCTTTTCCTCGGGCGGGTTGCCGCCCACCTCGGAATAATTAGCCGGGCGGCCGCCGTTGGTCACCAGGGCATCAAAACACAGCAGGCTGCCTCCGCCGCCCCCGCACATGAAGCCGATATCGCCCCCCGGCATCTCAGTGTACCGGGCAGTGCCGCGGTAGGGATCGGTCTCGTTGACCTCCACCATGCGCTTCTCCAGTCCGGTGAGCGGCCGCCAGGCCCGCTCGCTGCCCAGCTGCACCATGCCGGCCAGCTCCGGGTGACGGTACATGGCGCTGTCATCCACGCTCATCACCGCCGCCGCCACGGCCAGCGTGTCGCCTGCCGTCACCGCCAGGGGGTTGATTTCCAGCAGGTAGGCGTCGCTTTGGTCAAACAGGCCGTACAGTTTCACCAGCAGGCCGGTAGCCGCCACCAGCAGCTTGCCCCCCACTCCCAGGTCGGCCCATATTTCCTTGGCCTGGTACGCAGCTAGCCCGTAAAACGGGTCCACGTGCCTGACCAGCAGCCGGCCGGGCTCGGCGCGGTTGATTTCCTCCACATCCACGCCGCCCCTGGTACCGGCTATGACGGCCGGCATCTTCCGCGCCTTGTCCCAGGTAATGGAAAGGTACCATTCCTCCTGGATGTCCAGCCTTTTTTCCACCAGCACCTGCTCCACCGGAAAGTTGCGCACCGTAGTGCCCAGCAGTGAAGCGGCGGCCGCCCGGGCCTCCGCCGGGCTGCCGGCAAACTTCACGGCCCCGGCTTTGCCCCGCTTGCCCACCGGCACCAGCGCCTTGACCACCACCGGCCCGCCCAGGCGTTCCGCCGCAGCCCCGGCCTCCTCCGGGGTCGCCACCGCTTCGCCCGCGGGCACCGCCAGGCCCAATTGTTTAATCAACTGTTTACTGTGATGTTCCAACAACCTGCCCAATCCTATTCCCCTCCGTCTAATCCACCAGCCCCAGCGCGCGGGCCATTTCCAACACCTTGCGGGCCCGCTCCACCACGGGCTTGTCGATAAGCTTGCCGTTCAACTGCGCCACGCCGCTGCCGCGGGCCAGGGCGGCATCAAAAACCTCGATGATTTGCCCCGCGCGGTCTATCTCCTCACGCGTGGGGGAAAAGATATTGTTTACCGCGTCCACCTGGTTGGGATGAATAACCAGTTTGCCCTGGAACCCCAGGCTCCGCGCTAAGCGGCACTCAGCGACCAACCCCGCGCCGTCCTTGATGTCGACAAATACCGTGTCCACGGGCCCTTCTATACCGGCGCTCCGGGAAGCCACCGCCAGGGCGGAACGGGCAAAAAACAGCTCACGGCCGTCCTTGGTTAATTCCACGCCCATGTCCAGGGTGTAATCCACGGCGCCGAAACAAAGCCGCTTCACCCCGGGCACGGCGGCAATCTCTGCAGCGTTTTTTACGCCGGCGGCGCTTTCCACCAGGGGAACGAGGTCGACGGCGCCGGGCTCAATCCCGTAGTGCTTTTCCAGGTGGCGCAGCAGCCAGGCCACCCGGGCCACTTCACCGGCAGACTCGGCCTTGGGCAGCATTATGCCGTCGGGCCGGCCGGCCATCACCGCCAGCACGTCGCCCATGAAAAAATCCGTGTCGGGAGGGTTTACCCGCACCCACAGCAGCGGGCCCCGGCGCGGTTCCCTGAGCACCCCGGACACCAGTTCCCGGGCCTCCGCCTTGCGGGAAATATCCACAGCATCCTCCAGGTCCAGAATCACCACGTCGGCACCCGTAGCCTGCGCTTTCTCCATCTTGCGCGCGTCGATGCCCGGTGCGAACAGCACGCTCCTGCAAAAATACAACACCTCACCCCCTTCGCACTTTTCCCTCCCATACGCGCGCCAATGCACGGCAGAGTGTTGATCTTTGCATTTGTTATTAATATAGTGTTAAGCAAAATTTATACCATATGGCCTCCCGGGCGAAACCAGCATGACATTTTATTTTTAAATGGTTGGACTTCAGGTGAAAATTAACCGGTTTCATATTTGTAAAGTTAGGGCACACGCCTGTTCGGAAGGGAGGTTGTTTACAAATGCGCAAACCCCCATGTTATCCAGTTAAAGTGACCTGATAAACCCCCGGGCTTTGCCCGCAGAAGGTTCAATAAACTAACCCTAATGCGCAAACCAGGTTATTTAACATTATACAGGCAACTACACCCGCGGTGGTAGGTATTAGGGCGGCTAAAACAGTCCAGCGCCAGTTTTTCTGTTCTCTTTGGATAGTAAAAAGCGTTGTACCGCAGGGCCAGTGACAGAGCGAGAATACTAACGTGCATAAAGCAGTCAACCAAGTCCAGCCATGTTGATCGACCAGAAGATACCGCAAATCAGCCAGGCTATCAAGTTCCATCAAGGTACCGCCGCTAACATAGCTCATAATTAAAATGGGAAATACTATTTCATTGGCTGGCAAGCCCAATATAAAGGCAAGCAAAATAAAACCATCCAAACCCATAAACCTGGCCATGGGATCCAGCCACCCGGCAACGATGGATAGGACGCTTGCATCGCCAACCATGGTGTTAGCCAGTATCCAGACCAAGCCGCCGGCGGGAGCAGCGATAACCACAGCGCGGCCCAACACGAAGATGGTCCGGTCCAGTACCGAGCGAATTAAGACCTGGCCCACCAGGGGTTTTCTGTAAGGCGGCAGTTCCAGGGTAAATGATGACGGCTCACCTCTCAATAAAGTTTTAGACAGGGTCCAGGATACAAATAACGTAACGGCGATACCAAAAGCCACCAAACCGGCTACGGCCAGGGTAGCCAACGCGCTGCTAAAAGATAATGACACCGAACCGGCTACAAATATGCTGGCCAGGGCTATTAAAGTGGGAAATCTGCCGTTGCAGGGTACGAAATTATTGGTCAGTGTGGCAATCAACCGCTCCCTGGGCGATTCAATGATGCGGCAGGCAATGATGCCTGCGGCGTTGCACCCAAAGCCCATGCTCATGGTTAGGGCCTGCTTGCCGTGCGCTCCGGCCTTCTTGAAAAAGCGGTCCAGGTTAAAAGCAACCCGGGGCAGGTAACCCAGGTCTTCCAGTAAAGTGAACATGGAGAAGAAAATGGCCATTGGAGGCAGCATGACTGATACAACCCAGGCCAACCCCCGATAAACACCCAAAACCAAAAATCCGTAGAACCAGGCCGGGGCATGCATGGCCATAAAGAAACCCGTCAACCGGTCTTCAATCCAAAAAAGCCCCGCGGCCAGCATGCTCGAAGGCACATTGGCACCGGCAATGGTCACCCAAAATACCACCGCCAGCACGCCGAACATAATAGGAAAGCCCCATACCCGGGAAGTCAGTATGTTGTCAATTTTACGGTCCCAATCCGTTCGTTTAGGTGAAGTACAGCTTACCACGTCACTGGCTATATTTTCGGCGGTCTGGTAAATACTATTTACGATGCTATCCCGAACTTTACTTTGGCTTGAACCGGTAATGCTTCGAGCCTCTTCCATGAGGGAGTCCAAAGCAGCCTCAGTACTCATGCCAGCACCTCTTGTGCCACCCGAACTATTTCTTTCTCACTTAAAAATTTTTCCATAGCCTGCACCAGTTTGGTATCACCGTCAAGCAAGCGCAAGGCCACCCAGCGGGCGTTTATCCCGTCACCCACCGCTGCCCGTACCTTGGGTTCCAGCCGGGCTATAGCCTCTTCCACTTCCCCCGTATAGCGCACCAGCTTTGGTTTTGGCGTAAGGCGCCCCCACACCACGTCGCTAATCACGTCCATCAACCGGGGTAAGCCTTCACCGCTGCGAGCGGCGGTAGTGATTACCGGTACACCCAGTTTTTTACTCAATTTATCAGCGTCAACCCGCAGTTTTTTACGCCTGGCCTCATCAATCAAATTTACACAGACAATAACCTTGCTGGTGATTTCCATAACCTGCAGCACCAAGTTCAAGTTGCGTTCCAGGCATGTGGCGTCTACTACCACAACAGTGGCATCCGGCTTGGCAAAGCAGATGAAATCCCTGGCCACTTCTTCGTCAGCCGAATTAGCAAGCAGTGAGTAAGTACCCGGCAGGTCTATTAATGTATACCTGCGCCCGTTATGAATAAAACTTCCTTCAGCGCGCAACACTGTTTTGCCCGGCCAGTTTCCGGTATGCTGCCGCAAACCCGTTAGAGCGTTAAATAATGTGCTTTTGCCCGTGTTTGGATTTCCGGCCAGGGCAATTACAGGCTCGTTATTGTTCCTTTTAATGTTGAATATTTCCCGCGTTGTTGATCTTCCGGTAGACTGGGAAGTGAGTCCCATTTTTATCCCCCTTATCACATCTAAATAAATATGACAGATATTTTCATAAAGGATTAACAAGGACTTTATTGGCTACTTCCTTGCGCAGCGCTATAACCGCGCCTCTGATACCGAAAGCAATGGGGTCACCTACCGGGCTGCGGCGAATCACTTCGACCTTGGTTCCGGGTACAAGGCCAAGATCCAGCAGCCTTCTTCGAGTCAAACCTTCTGCAACCAATTCAGTAACCAGTGCGAAGGACCCGTTGGTTAGACAACCCAACGAAACAGTGTTATTCATAATAACTCACCCTCCTTAAACTTTAGCGGAATTTAAGTTTGTTAAATGCATCTAACAATACATAGTTAATAATATGAATCAACAATATTGTGTGTCACTAACAAAGCTAAGTTAATAAATGGAAAAACAGAAAAACCTGGCTTAATAATAAGCCAGGCATGCAACAGATAATTATTAAGCTGAATCATAATGAAGCTGAATAAATAATAAAGCTAAATTAAAACCAACATGCCGGTAAAACTAAAGCCATCACTCTTTATAACCGTCCACAAGACCAAGTCCCTTATCCTTTCTGTACTGGCAATGTTCTAAGAACTTTTGCCTGCAGTCGCTATTTTTTTCAAAAAAATCAACCAGGCTCTCTATGGCTCTGATAGTGGGTAAAGTTAAATAATGTTCCATGGCTTCCGCTTCGGCTTTTACATCACAATCTGAAGAAATAACCTTGAGAAATTTTTGTAGTATACTATTTCTTTCGACAAGAAATTTACCCACTCTACGTCCTTTATTAGTTAAAACTAACTCCCTGTATCTTTTATAAATTAAATAATTTTCACTGCTCAATTTACGAATCGCGTTATTTACCGAAGGCATGGTCACATCCAGACAGGCTGCTATATCGCTTACCCGCACAACATCATTGTTCAGGGAAAAACGATATATTTCTTCCAGGTAATCCTCCAGGCTTGGTGATAACAAAAGGCTTTCCTCCTTTAAAGGTGCCAGATAAACTACTAAATGTCTATCCTATACTACAAAACTTAAACTCATCTAAGTCTGTGGTAAATTTTTATTATATTAAGATCAAAAAAATGCAAATTTTTTGGGCTTACCGCCAAAGCACTTACTTACCGCGTTTTCGCCTATGGGAAATGGCCAGGGTGGTCATTACCGTAAAACCCCCCGGCGCAGCGACCAAAAAGCTGGTGGGAAAGTCCCAGCCCGTCACAGGGTGAATCGGGCAGGCCACCAGCAGGGAACTCATAAAGATAATGCTCGTGGAAATGCAGATGGGCGTAATAAGGTTGCCGGAAGCTAAAATGTCCACCGTTTTGGGGAAAATATCATCCCGGCACCATGATGACTGATGACGATTAAAAGTTTCAGCACTTGCCGCGAAAGATGCCGGTTACCATCTGGGACTCCTTTTCGTCTTTGCTGCGCAGCCGGAGCAGCCCGTAAGCTATGCTGTCCACCAGCGCCTGCCAGCTGGCCTCGATAATGTTAGTGCTTACGCCCACCGTACCCCACGAACAGTGCCCGTCGCCGGTTTCCACCAGCACGCGCACCACCGCGCCGGTGCCGTCCTTTTCATCCAGCACCCGCACCTTGTAATCGGTCAGGTGCATGCTGGCAATTTCCGGGTAAAACTCTTCCAGGGCCTTGCGCAGGGCGTTGTCCAGCGCGTTTACCGGCCCGTTGCCCTCGGCAGCGGTATGCACCACCCGGCCGTTGACGTTTATCTTGATCACCGCCTCGGAATACACGGTTCCGTCCCGCATTTCGATGATTACCTTCAAGTTCTCCAGGGAGAAGGGCTCCTTGTAACCGTGAAAGGCCTTGCGCAGGCGCAGCTCGAAGGAACCCTCGGCGCCCTCGAACTGGTAGCCCTGGTTTTCCAGCTCCTTCAGTTCCTGCAGCAGCTTGCGGTTTTCCTCCTTGGCCAGGCCCAGGTCCAGCTCCTGGTACTTGTAGTACAAGTTGCTCAGGCCGCTCAGCTCGGAGATGAGCACCCGGCGCCGGTTGCCCACCTGTTCCGGGTCGATGTGCTCGTAGGTGCGGGGATTTTTCAGCAGGGCGCTGACGTGCACGCCGGCCTTGTGAGCAAAGGCGCTGCCCCCCACGTAGGGCTGGTTGTCGGCGGGATGCATGTTGGCCAGCTCGCTGACAAAGCGGGAAAGCTCGGTCAGCTCGCGCAGGCTTTGCTTGGGAATGGTTTCCATACCGCACTTAAATGTCAGGTTGGGTATGATGGAACACAGGTTGGCGTTGCCGCAGCGCTCGCCGTACCCGTTGATGGTGCCCTGCACCTGTACGGCGCCGGCCTGCACCGCCACCAGCGAGTTGGCCACGGCCAGCTCGCTGTCGTTATGGCAGTGAACGCCCAGGGGCACATCTATTTCGGTGGCCACGGCCCGGACGGTTTCGAATATTTCGTTAGGTAGCCGTCCCCCGTTGGTGTCGCAGAGGATGATGCGGTCGGCGCCGGCATCCCGGGCGGCCCGCAGGGTGGCCAGGGCGTATTCGCTGTTGGCGGCGTACCCGTCAAAGAAATGCTCGGCGTCGTAAAAAACGTCCATGCCCTGCTTTTTGAGGAAAATGACCGACTCCCTGATCATGTGCAGGTTTTCTTCCAGCGTGGTCAACAGGGCGTGCTTGACATGAAAGTCCCAGGATTTTCCAAATATGGTGGCCACGGGCGCACCGCAGCGCACAATTTGCTGCAGGTTCTCATCCTGTTCGGGGGCTATGCCCGGCTTCCTGGTACTGCCGAAAGCGCAGATGCGAGCGTTTTTCAGTCGGTGTTCCTTGATCAGCTGGAAAAACTGCATGTCCTTGGGATTCGACCCCGGCCAGCCGCCCTCCACGTAATGGAACCCCAGTTCATCCAGCCGCAGGGCGATTTTCACCTTATCCTTGGCGGAAAAGGTTATCCCTTCGCCCTGGGTCCCGTCGCGCAAAGTTGTATCGTAAATCTCCACTCTCGGCAATTTTATCTCCCCCAGCTAAATCCTCTCGGCAATCAAAGAAGCCATTTCGGCGGTGCCAACCCGGTGCATGCCGGGCTGCATGATATCGGCGGTGCGGTAACCTTCCTGCAGCACGTCGTTTACGGCCCGCTCCACCAGGCCTGCTGCCTCGTCCATGCGCAGCGAGTAGCGCAGCATCATGGCCGCGGACAAAATGGAAGCTATGGGGTTGGCCACGTCGCGGCCCGCGATGTCCGGCGCGGAACCGTGGATGGGCTCGTACAGGCCCACCCTGCCGCCCAGGCTGGCCGATGGCAGCATACCGATGGAGCCGGTCAGCTGGGAAGCCTGGTCGCTCAAGATGTCGCCGAACATGTTCTCGGTGAGCAGCACGTCAAACTGCTTGGGGTTGCGCACCAGCTGCATGGCGCAGTTGTCCACCAGCATGTGGTTCAGTTCCACGTCGGGGTACTGGGCGGCCAGGCCGGAAACCACCTCCCGCCACAGGCGGGAACTTTCCAGCACGTTGGCCTTGTCCACGGAGGTGAGCTTGCCCCGGCGCCTGCGGGCCAGCTCGAAGGCCACCCGGGCCACCCGCTCGATTTCCCCAGTGGTGTACTCCAGGGTTTCCACCACGCGACAGCCGCCGCCCGGCAGTTCCTCCCGGCGCTTCTCGCCGAAATACAGCCCGCCGGTAAGCTCCCGTACCACCACCAGGTCGAGTCCCTCCACCACTTCCCTCTTCAACGTGCTGGCATCGGCTAGGGAAGGGAAAACGGTGGACGGGCGGATGTTGGCAAACACCTCCAGTTTTTTGCGCAAGGGCAGCAGCGCGCCGGCCTCGGGACGCTGCTGCACGGGCAGGGAGTCCCACTTGGGGCCGCCTACCGCCCCCAGCAGCACGGCGTCGCTGTCCAGGCACAGCCGCAGCGTTTCTTCCGGCAGCGGCGTGCCGGTTTGGTCGTAAGCGCTGCCCCCGAAGGGCGCCTCCCGCAGCTCAAATTTTGCTCCGGTGCGCTTGCGCACGGCCTCCAGCACCCGCAGGGCCCCCGCGATAACTTCGGGGCCCACGCCGTCGCCGGGCAACACCGTAATTTTAAACAAAGCTAATCACTCCTCGATGCCAGTATGCAAAAAATATATCCAGGCCGGCGCCGCCGGGCATTATTTGCCGGACTTCACCCGCCGGGCCACGTAATTGATCAAGCCGCCGGCGGCAATGATTTGCTGCATGAACTCCGGCACCGGAGTAGCCCGGTACTCCTCGCCGCGGGTGAGGTTTTGAATGACTCCCCGCCCGGCGTCCACCGCCACTTCGTCGCCTTCCCGGATGCCTTCCGCCGCCTCGGGCGATTCAAAGATGGGCAGGCCGATATTGAAGGCGTTGCGGTAAAAAATCCGGGCAAAAGACTTGGCGATAACGCAGCTGACCCCGGCAGCCTTGATGGCGATGGGGGCGTGTTCCCGGGAACTGCCGCAGCCGAAATTCTTGCCGGCCACGATGATGTCCCCCGGCTGCACTTTGGCCGGAAATTCCGGATCGGCGTCCTCCATGCAGTGCTTGGCCAGTTCCGCCGGGTCGGAAGTGTTCAGGTAGCGGGCCGGAATGATGGCGTCGGTGTCCACGTCCGCCCCGAATTTCCACGCTTTACCCCGGTAAATCATTTAACCACCTCCCACGGCCCGGCAATGCGGCCCAGCACCGCCGATGCGGCGGCCACCGCGGGGCCCGCCAGGTACACTTCGCTCTCGGGATGGCCCATGCGGCCCACGAAGTTACGGTTGGTGGTGGCCAGGCAGCGTTCACCCTTGGCCAGAATGCCCATGTACCCGCCCAGGCAGGGCCCGCAGGTGGGGGTACTGACCGCCGCCCCCGCCTCGATGAATACTTCCACCAGGCCTTCCCGCAGGGCATCCATGTACACCTGCTGGGTGCCGGGGATGACAATGAGGCGCACGTTATCGTTGACCTTGTGACCGCGCAGCACCGAGGCGGCCTGCCGCAGGTCCTCCAGTCGGCCGTTGGTGCAGGAGCCGATCACCACCTGGTCGATGGTTACTTCGCCGGCCTCGCTCACCGGGCGCGCGTTTTCCGGCAGGTGGGGGAAGGCCACCTGGGGTTCCAGCTTGCTGACGTCAAAATCATACACCCGGGCGTAATGGGCGTCCGGGTCGCTTTGGTAAAACTGATAGGGCCTCTTGGCCCGGCCTTCCACATACCGGCGGGTTACTTCATCCGGGGGCACGATGCCGTTCTTGGCCCCGGCTTCCACCGCCATGTTGGCCATAGTCAGGCGCCCGTCCATGCTCAACCTCTCTATCACGGGACCGGTGAATTCCATGGCCATGTACAGAGCTCCGTCCACCCCGATCTGCCCAATGGTGTAGAGGATCAGGTCCTTGCCCCCCACCCAGCGGGGCAGCTCGCCGCGGTAAACGAACTTGATGCTCTCCGGCACCTTGAGCCAGGTTTCCCCCAGGGCCATGGCCGCCGCCAGGTCGGTGCTGCCCACCCCGGTGGAAAAAGCGCCCAGGCCTCCGTAGGTGCAGGTGTGGCTGTCGGCGCCTATTACCAGGTCGCCGGGTCCCACCAGGCCCTGCTCGGGCAGCAGGCAGTGCTCAATGCCCATGCGGCCCACTTCGTAGTAGTAAGTCAAATTGTGTTTGCGGGCAAACTGCTTCAGCTGCAGCGCCTGCTCCGCCGACTTGATGTCCTTGTTGGGCACAAAGTGGTCTGGGACCAGCACCACCCGGTCGCGGTCCCAGACCGTTTCTACGCCGATTTTTTCGAACTCGCGAATGGCCACCGGAGCGGTAATGTCGTTACCCAGGGCCAGATCTACCTTGACGTTGACCAGCTGCCCGGGCTCCACCCTGTCCGCCCCGGCGTGGGCGGCCAGTATTTTTTCCGTTATGGTCATGCCCATTTGTTTTTCACCTCTGCTTGCCGGCGCTAAACGGCCGCGCCGGCGTTTTTCTCGTGCAGCATCTTGTTCACCGCGTTCACATAAGCCCGGGCGCTGGCCTCCAAGATATCAGTGCTGATACCCCGGCCCATGTACAGCTTATCCTTGTTGTTCTCGGCAATGCGCAGGGTCACCTCGCCCAGCGCGTCCTTACCGCCGGTGATGGCGTTAATGCCCCAGCTGACCAGCCGGCAGTGGTAGCCGGTGATTTTATCCACGGCCTTGCAAATTGCGTCCACCGGGCCGTTGCCGCAGGCCGCCTCTTCCAGCAGGTCCTCGCCGCGGGTCAGCCCCACCGTGGCGGTGGGCACCACCGTGGTACCGCTGCTAATGTGCAGGTAAGTAAACTCGTAGGTGGCAGGCACTTTGCGGATTTCATTCTCCACGATGGCCTCAATGTCGTGGTCGGTAATTTCCTTTTTGCGGTCGGCCAGGTCCTTAAACCGGGCGAAGGCCTTGTTCAGCTCCTCCTCGCTCAGCGAGAAGCCCAGTTCTACCAGCCGGGAGCGGAAGGCGTGCCGCCCGCTGTGCTTGCCCAGCACCAAGCTGCTGTGGGCAATGCCTACCATGGAGGGGTTCATGATCTCGTAGGTGGTGCGCTCCTTGAGCACCCCGTCCTGGTGGATGCCCGATTCGTGGGCAAAGGCGTTCTTGCCCACTATGGCCTTGTTGGGCTGTATTTCCATGCCGGTCAGCTTGCTGACCAGCTTGCTGGTGCGGTAAATCTCCTCGGTGTTGATGCCCGTTTCCAGGCCGTACCGGTCGCGCCTGGTGTACAGGGCCATGATTACCTCCTCCAGGGAGGCGTTGCCCGCCCGCTCGCCGATGCCGTTGATGGCCCCCTCCACCTGGCGGGCGCCGGCCAGCACCGCCGCCAGGGAATTGGCCACCGCCAGGCCCAGGTCGTCGTGGCAGTGCACGCTGACCACCGCTTTTTCTATGCCCTTGACCCGGTTCATGATGCTCCTGATGAACTCGGCGAACTCGTCCGGCGTGGCGTAACCGACGGTATCGGGGATATTGACGGTGGTGGCGCCCGCCGCAATGGCCGCCTCCAACACGCGGCACAGGAAATCCAGGTCGCTGCGGGAAGCGTCCTCAGCGGAGAACTCCACGTCCGCGGTATAACCCTTGGCCCGCTTCACCCCGGCCACGGCTGCTTCCAGCACTTGATCCCTGGTCATGCGCAGTTTGTGCTTCAGGTGAATGTCCGAGGTGGCAATAAAGGTATGAATGCGGGGCTGGTCGGCGTGCTTGAGCGCCTCCCAGGCCCGGTCGATATCGGCAAAGTTGGTGCGGGCCAGACCGGCCACGGTTATGCCCCGCACTTCCCGGGCGATTGTTTTCACGGCCTCGAAATCGCCCTGGGAGGTGATGGGGAACCCGGCCTCCACTATGTCCACGCCCAACCGGGCCAGCTGCCTGGCTATTTCCAGCTTTTCATTGGCATTCAAACTTACCCCGGGGGACTGCTCGCCGTCCCGCAGGGTGGTATCGAAAATGTATACCCGGTTACTCATGATTACCTCCCGAAAATTAACAATCTATGGCTTCGCTGATGGACTTGCCGGCCGGCACCATGGGATTGACGTTTTCCTCGGCGCTAACCAGGCAGTTAACCAGCACAGTGCCGGGTGCCGACAGCGCTTCCGGCAGGTATTTGTCAACCTCTTCCTTGGTGCGCAGCGTGTAGCTCCGAATGCCGTACGCCCGGGCCAGGGTTTCGAAATCGGGGTGAAACTTGAATTCCACCGCCATGTAACGGCCCTCGCAGTAAACCTGCTGCAGCTGGCGCACCATGCCCAGCACGAAATTGTTGAGAATGATAATTTTAATGGGGAGTTCCTGTTCAACGATGGTGGCCAGTTCCTGCATGGTCATCTGGAAACCGCCGTCGCCCACCACCAGCACCACTAGGCGATCCGGCTGGCCGATCTGCGCGCCCATGGCCGCCGGCAGGCCAAAGCCCATGGCCCCCAGGCCGCCGGAAGAAATCAGGGAACCAGGGCGCTTGAAACGGTAATACTGCGCCACCCACATCTGGTGCTGCCCCACGTCGGTGGCCACCATGGCCTCGCCGCCGGTGATCTCGTGCAGCTTCTGCACCACGTACTGGGGCTTGAGCTTGCCGTTATCGGGCCCGCAGGAAAGCGGGTACTGCCGCTTCCAGGCCTCCACCTGCTCCAGCCACCGGTTGTCGATCCTCTTTTCCAGGCGCGCCAGCAGGTCCTGCAGGACCAGCTTGACGTCCCCCACGATGGGCACGTGCACAGGCACATTCTTACCGATTTCCGCGGGATCAATGTCCACGTGGATTACGCCGGCTTGCGGTGCAAACTGGGCAATATTGCCGGTTACCCGGTCGTCGAAACGGGCCCCCAGGGCGATGAGCAGGTCGCAGTTGGTCACCGCCAGGTTGGCGGCCCGCGTGCCGTGCAGCCCCAGCATGCCCAGGAACAGCGGGTGATCACCGGGGAAACTGCTTAAGCCCATAAAGGTATTGGTAACCGGCGCGTTGATGGTTTCGGCCAGGGCCAGCAGTTCCTCGCTGGCATTGCTGTTCAAAATGCCGCCTCCGGCATAAATGACCGGCCTTTCGGCCCGGGCGATCAACCGGGCCGCTTCAGCGATCTGGTTGCGGTGTCCCCGGTAGGTGGGCTTGTAGCCCCGCAGCTGCACCGTCTCGGGATACTGGAACTTGATCACCGTCTGCGCCACGTCCTTGGGCAGGTCGATTAGCACCGGACCGGGGCGCCCGGTGGACGCGATGTGAAAGGCATTTTTCACGATGCGGGGCAGCTGGCTGGCATCCTTGACCAGGTAATTATGCTTGGTAATGGGCATGGTAATGCCCGTTATATCCACTTCCTGGAAGGCGTCAGTCCCCACCTGGCTAGTGGGCACCTGCCCGGTAATCAGCACCAGGGGTACGGAATCCATGTAAGCGTTGGCTATACCAGTGATCAGGTTGGTGGCGCCGGGGCCCGACGTGGCCAGGCATACACCCACCCGCCCCGTAGCCCGGGCGTAACCGTCCGCCGCGTGTGCCGCCCCTTGCTCGTGCCGCACCAGCACGTGCCGTATGGAAGAATGATACAGGGCGTCGTAAACCGGGAGAATGGCACCGCCGGGATAGCCGAAAACAACTTCCACTTGCTCTTTTTCCAAACACTTCACCAGGGCCTCCGCAGCCGTAATTTCCATGGCGAGTCCCCCCATCAATTAATACATCACTACTTCTTTAACCAGGGCATCATTTTACGCAGCTCGGCGCCCACCTGTTCGATGGGATGCTCGCGCTCCCGCCGGCGCAGTGCATTGAACACCGGGCGGTTGGCCTGGTTCTCCAAAATCCACTCTTTGGCAAAGGTACCGCTTTGGATTTCCGCCAGCACGGCGCGCATTTCCTCCCGCACCCTTTCGTCAATAATGCGCGGGCCCACCATGTAGTCGCCGTACTCGGCGGTATTGCTGATGGAATGGCGCATCCAGCTCAGCCCGCCCTCGTTGATGAGGTCCACTATCAGCTTGAGCTCGTGCAGGCATTCGAAGTAGGCCATTTCCGGGGCGTAGCCCGCCTCCACCAAGGTCTCAAACCCGGCCTTGATTAGCTCGCTCACGCCGCCGCACAGCACGCACTGCTCGCCGAACAAGTCGGTCTCGGTTTCCTCAGCGAAGGTGGTTTCAAACACCCCCGCCCGGGTGCAGCCGATGCCCTTGGCGTAAGCCATGGCAATATCTCGCGCGCGGCCGGTGTAATTCTGGTGCACGGCAACCAGCCCGGGCACCCCCTGGCCGTCCACGAACATGCGGCGCACCAGGTGGCCGGGGCCTTTGGGCGCTACCAGGAACACGTCCACGTTGCCGGGCGGTATGATCTGCCCGTAGTGGATATTAAAACCATGGCTGAACATCAGGGCTTTACCCTCGCTCAGGTAGGGCTCAATCTCCTCGGCATAGACCCGCGCCTGGTGCTCGTCGGGCAGCAGCACCTGGATTATATCCGCCTGGTTGGCGGCTTCGGCCACCGTTTCCACCTGCAGCCCGTCGGCCTCGGCCTTGGACCAGCTGGCGCTGCCCTTGCGCAGCCCCACGATAACGTCCAGCCCGCTGTCCTTAAGGTTTTGGGCCTGGGCGTGTCCCTGGCTGCCGTAGCCCAACACCGCGATCTTTTTGTCCTTTAATACGGCCAGGTCGGCGTCGTGATCGTAATAAACCTTTACCATGATTACTGAACCTCCTCCTTGGTACCGTTGTCCTGTAGTCCGGTAAATCTTGCACCCCTAAGCATAGCTATCTTGCCCGTGCGCACCAGTTCTTTGATCCCGTAAGGGCGCAGTGACTCTTCAAAGGCGTTGATCTTGCCGTCGTTGCCGGTGCACTCCAAGGTCAGCGTCCTGCGCCCCAGGTCCACGATGCGGGCCCGGAAGATGTCGGCTATTTGCATAACCTCGCCGCGGTGGGCGGGATCCACACTGACCTTGATAAGCACCAGCTCCCGGTCCACGTATTCTTCCGCGGTGACGTCGCTGATCTTGATGACGTCCACCAGCTTGTGCAGCTGCTTGGTTACCTGCTCCAGCACCCGGGCGTCCCCCTCCACCACGATGGTCATGCGGGAAACCGCCGGGTTCTCGGTACGGCCCACCGCCAGGCTGTCGATGTTGAAGCCGCGCCGGCTGAACAAACCGGCCACCCGGGCCAGTACGCCGGGGTTATTTTCTACCAGCACCGCCAGTGTATGTCGCATCATAGCCAAACCCTCCCTATCCCAGCATTTTACTAATGGGCTCACCGGGGGGAACCATGGGCAGCACGTTTTCTTCCCGCTCGATTAAAAAATCAATGACCACCGGCTTGGGTATACGCAGGGCCTCCTCCAAAGCCGGCCGGATCTCCGCCTTTTTGGTCACCCGCATGCCCACGGCCCCGTATGCCTCGGCCAGATTGACAAAATCGGGGTTATCCAGCTCGGTGTAGGAATAGCGGCGGTTGAAGAACAGTTCCTGCCACTGCCGGACCATGCCCAGGTAACCGTTGTTCATGATGGCGATTTTCACCGGCAGGTCGTAATTCACCGCGGTACACAGTTCCTGGATGTTCATCTGGATGCTGCCGTCCCCCGCGATGTCGATAACGGTTTCGCCCGGGCAGGCCACCTGCACCCCAATGGCCGCGGGCAGGCCGAACCCCATGGTGCCCAACCCCCCCGATGAAATGAAAGTGCGCGGCTTGG
Organism: uncultured Peptococcaceae bacterium; assembly: GCA_913064925.1. Classification (GTDB taxonomy): domain Bacteria; phylum Bacillota; class Desulfotomaculia; order Desulfotomaculales; family Desulfallaceae; genus CAJYBN01. The sequence continues at coordinate 8,149 of CAJYBN010000006.1, read as the reverse complement.
TGAAGGTGTAGTAGTGGGCGGCCCACATTTGGTGCTGCCCCACCTCCGTGGTGATACGGGCGTTGCCCCGGGTCACGTTGTAAATTTCCCGGATCACTTCCTGGGGTTTCACCCGGCCGTTATCCTCGAACTGGATGGGAAACTCCTTTTTCCACTGCATGATTTTGTCCCGCCACCGGCTGGCCAGCCTCGGCTGCAGCTGCTCGATCAGCCGCTGCAGCGAGCGCCGCACGTCGCCCACCACGGGAATGTCCACCCCTATATTTTTTCCTATTTCCGCCGGGTCGATGTCAATGTGTATCACCGTTGCCCCGGGGGCGAATTCCTCCAGCTTGCCGGTCACCCGGTCGTCGAAACGCACCCCTATGCCGATGAGCAAATCGCATTCGCAGACGGCATAGTTGGCGTACTTGCTGCCGTGCATGCCCAGCATGCCCACCGACAGCGGGTGATCGCCGGGAAAGCCGCCAAGACCCATCAGGGTGGTGGCCACCGGTGCCAGCAGCATCTCCGCCAGGCGCAGCAGTTCCTCGTGCGCCCCCGCATTGATGACTCCGCCCCCGGCATAAATAAGAGGCCGCTCGGATTCTTCAATAGCCCTGACGGCCCTGACCACCTGCTGCGGATCGGGTTCGGTTTTGGGACAGTACCCCGGCAGGCGTACCGGTCCGGAGTCCCTGTACTCCGTAACCGCGCCGGAAACATCCCGGGGAATGTCGATTAGCACAGGGCCGGGCCGGCCGGTGGAGGCTATGTAAAAAGCTTCCCGCACCGTCCGGGCCAGGTCGTCTACATGTTTAACTATATAGTTATGCTTGGTTATGGGTAAGGTTATGCCGGTAATATCGGCCTCCTGGAAGGAATCCCTCCCCAGCATGGAAGTGGGCACCTGCCCGGTAATGGCCACCATGGGTACCGAGTCCATGTAAGCGTTGGCGATGCCGGTAACCAGATTGGTGGCCCCGGGACCCGAAGTGGCCAGGCATACTCCCGGTTTGCCGGTAGCCCGGGCGTAGCCGTCGGCGGCGTGAGCGGCCCCCTGCTCGTGCCGGGTCAGAATGTGCCTGATGTCGGCATCGTACAGCGCGTCGTATATGGGAAGCACTGCTCCGCCGGGGTAACCGAAAATGGTATCCACTCCCTCGGCCAGGAGACATTCCACCAGTATTTCCGCACCCCTTTTCTGCATGCCCTTTCACCTCCGCAAAGCTACTCCGGTTTCTTAAAGACCGCTCCCATGCCGGCCGAGGTGACCATGGCTGCGTAACGGGCCAGGTAGCCCTTCCGCACCCTGGGCTCGGGCCTGGTCCACTTCTCCAGGCGGGCAGCCAGTTCCCCCTCGTCCAGCAGCACGTCCAGCCGGCCGTTAGGTATGTCGATTTCAATCATATCCCCATTCCGTAGTACGGCTATGGGCCCGCCCTCTGCAGCCTCGGGCGTAATGTGCCCGATGGATGCGCCGCGGGTGGCGCCGCTGAAGCGGCCGTCGGTGATCAGCGCCACGTCTTTATCAAGCCCCAGCCCGGCCACCGCGGCGGTGGGGGTGAGCATTTCCCGCATGCCCGGACCTCCTTTGGGTCCCTCGTAGCGAATCACAATAACATCGCCTTTGTTGATGGCCCCGCCCATAATGGCCTGCACGGCCTCTTCCTCGGAATTGTAAACCCGGGCGGGCCCGCGGTGCCGCAGCATTTCCGGCGCTACGCCGGCTTTCTTCACCACCGCCCCGCCGGGGGCCAGATTGCCGTACAGGATGGCAATGCCGCCGCTGGGACTGTGCGGGTCCTCCACGCTGCGGATGACTTCGCGGCGCCGTACCTCGGCGCGGGCCACGTTTTCACCGAGGGTACGGCCGGTCACGGTCAGGGCGCTGCCGTCCACCAACCCGTGGTCGGCCAGCTCGCGCAGCACCGCGGACACGCCGCCGGCTTCGTCCAGGTCCTGCATGAAGTACGGGCCCATGGGGCTCAGCTTGCACAAGTTGGGCGTGCGCTCGCTGACGCGGTTGATGAGGTCCAGGCTTATTTCCACGCCGGCCTCGCGGGCGATGGCGGGCAGGTGCAGCACCGTGTTGGTGGAGCAGCCCAGCGCCATATCAAGGGCTAGCCCGTTGGCAAAAGCCTTTTCGTTCATGACTTGCGAAGGCCGCAGGTCTTCCCGCACCAGGTCCACGGCCCGCATGCCGGTCAGCTTGGCCAGGCGCCGCCGCGCCGCGGAAACAGCGGGGATGGTCCCGTTGCCGGGCAGGGCCATGCCCAGCGCCTCGGTGAGGCAGTTCATGGAATTGGCGGTGAACATGCCGGCGCAGGACCCGCACCCCGGGCACACCGACTCCTCTATCTCGACCAGCTCGGCTTCGGTCATTTTGCCGGCCCGCACGGCCCCCACGGCCTCGAAAATGTTGCTCAGGGACAGGTCCCTGCCCCGGTGGCGGCCGGCCAGCATGGGCCCTCCGCTGAATATGATGGCCGGAATGTCCAGCCGGGCCGCGGCCATGAGCATGCCGGGTACCATCTTGTCGCAGGCGGTGACCAGCACAAGGCCGTCAAAGGGGTGGGCCATGCTCATCACTTCCACCGAGTCCGCGATCAGCTCGCGGCTGGCCAGGGAGTACTTCATCCCGGCGTGGTTCATGGCAATGCCGTCGCACACCGCGATGGCCGGGAACTCCACCGGGGTGCCGCCGTTCATGCGGATCCCAGCTTTTACCGCCTCGACCAGCTCGCGCATGTGGATATGGCCCGGTACTATTTCATTGAAGGAATTGACCACCCCGATGATGGGGCGCTCCAGCTCCTGATCGGTTATGCCCAGCGCTTTGAACAACGAGCGGTGGGGAGCCTTTTCCAGGCCCTTTTTCATGGCATCACTGCGCATAATAAATCCTCCTTATGCAAATATCACCGGCCCGTCGACCTTGGTCAGTTCCCGGAAGTCCTGCAGCAACTGCCGGAATACGGGCCCGGGCTTGCCGTCGCCGATGGTCCGGCCGTCCACCCTGATGCAGGGGATCAGCTCCGCCGCCGTGCCGGTCAGGAAGCACTCGTCGGCAACGTACACGTCCAAGCGGGTGAATACCTTCTCTTGCACCTCGATGCCCCTAGCCCGGGCCAGGTCAATCACCGCGTTGCGGGTGACGCCCTCCAAGATCCCCACGTGGACGGGCGGGGTAACCAGCTTGCCGTTCTTCACCAGGAATATATTGTCCCCGGTGGCTTCCGCCACGTAACCCTCCTGGTTGAGCATGATGGCCTCGGGCACGCCGGCCAAGTTGGCCTCTATCTTGGCGTAAATGTTGTTCAAGTAGTTGAGCGACTTCACCCGCGGGTTGCACGCCTCCGGCACGTTGCGGCGCGTGGCCACGGTTACCATCTCCAGGCCGCGCTCGTACAATTCCTCGGGATACAGCTGGATGGACGCGGCAATGCAAAATATGGTCGGCCGGGGGCACTTGCTGGGATCCAACCCCAGGTCGCCCTTCCCCCGGGTCACCACCAGGCGTATATAAGCGTCGCGCAGGTTGTTGCGGCGCAGGGTTTCCAGCACCACTTCCTGCATTTCCTCCATGCTTATGGGGATGGTCAGGGCAATGGCCTGGGCCGATTCGTACAGCCGCACCAGGTGTTCATGCAGCTTGAAAACCCGGTTGTTATAGGCCCTAATGCCTTCAAACACGCCGTCACCGTACAGCAGGCCGTGGTCGAACACCGAAACCACTGCTTCTTCTTCCGGAACAAACTTGCCGTCCAGGTAAATAATAAGCCCCATCACTTCACACTCCCGTCGTGTCAGTTAATAATTAAATAAAATAAGACCCCGCTGATATTTTCCAAGAGAGGAACCTATCCGCTTGGGTCTTTTATCCCCACGGTGTAACCGCCGGGCCGCACGCCCGGCAGCCTGTACCGCTCGGTCCAGTCCCTCTTCCTTGAGGCGGAACCCTAGGTACACTCCCATCTCTTTTCTTAAAATCCCCTATTAAAACTGAAATGACCTCCCGCGCCCGGCGTTTGACTACAACACCAGGGACGAGAGGCCACAGCATCCTCACGCGGTACCACCCTGTTTGCTAGCGCCTCGCGGCGCTAGCCACTCGGTGTGTCACACGACACTCGGCAATAACGGGCCGAATTCCCGTCTCTGCCTACCGGGCGCCGGCGGGCCTTTCGACAGAGCAGTTCCGGGGCGATGGCTTTACCTGTTCCGGCACCGGTTTCCAGCTCCCCCGGCTCTCTGAAGCGCGGCTTGCAGGTATTGCTCCCCTTCCTTACCTTTGCTCGTAAAACTTATAAAAAAGTATACAGTAAACGAAATCCCAGGTCAACAGTTTTATGCCATTATTTCAACACCTGCTGCATGCCCGCCAGCACCAGGCCCAGCACGGCCCCCAGCAGCGCGCCCAGCCAGGTTATGGCCACCAGTTCCCGGCGCATAATGCCCAGTAGCATCTCCTCCACCTGCAGCACGTCCAGTTCCTCAACCCGCTGCCGCACCATGCCGCTGATGTCCAGGAAGCGCAGCAGCCCCGGCACCTGTTCCCGCACCACCCAGCGGTAAAGCCTGGTTACGGCGATGCCGGGATCGCCCTCAGCACCGGCCGGCAGCAAACACAGCACCCGGCTCACCTTGACCTGCCACAAGCGATCTACCAGGCGCTGTACCAGGGACCGCACGTATTGCTCCGCTTCCTCCCGCCGGGCCAGCCGCGCCATGAGGCCCTGGCATAATTCTTCCACCCTGGCGCGGCAGGCTTCCTTTTCCAAGCCCAGCAGTTCCCTCCAGGACCGCCGGCGGTGTTGGGTCAGGATTTCCTCCACCACATCCAGCAGCCCGGCCATAAAGCCCGGGTCGCCCAGTTTCTCCGCCAGCCAGGCGGCTATCTCGCCGGCCTTTTCCCGCTTGCCGGCGGCATCCAGGCCGGCGGTAATTTCCGCAATGCTCTTGTCCAGCAGCTCGTCGACCAGCATGTGCAGGCGCTCCAGCAGCTCGCCGCGGTTGTGCTCGTCGGCGAAAAACCTGGTTATCTCGGCGGCCAGGCGCTGCGCCAGCATGTCCGGGCCGGTGCCCATGAGCTGGAACACGCCGTTGAGCAGGCGCTTGACGGCGGTGCCCTCGAAAAAGTTTTCAATGCGGTTCTTCATAGCGCGGCGGGCACCCGGGGAGGTGAGGTACTGTTCCAGGGCAGCAATGATACGGGGTGCCTGGTCGGTGACAAACTGGTGTATTCCTTCCCTGACCGCGCCTGGCAGGTAACTGCCGATGGGCGCGGGGCTGTTTAACAGGCGTTCAATTTTCAGCGCCAGCTGGCGCTGCAGTCCTTCGCCCGGCTTTTCACCGGACAGAATGCCGGCCAGCAAGCGCTCCAGGACTTCCCTGGCCCCGGTAAAGCTGCCGCTGTCAACAAACGGCCCCACAGGCCGCTCCGCCAGGCGGGCCGCGGCCCGCGCCAACGCGCCGGCCGCGGCCCGGCGCAGCTCCTCGCTTTGCACCACATTTACCGCCAGGCCGGTGAACAGCCGGGTCACCTCCTCCCGGGAGCCGGCCTTGCCGCCCGCCTCGGCCAGCACATCGCCCAAGGTGGCTTCCCGGTCCCGCCACTTTTGCAGCCGGGCAGCCAGGTGGCGGCGCACCTGTTCCTCCACCTCGGGCTGCAAAAGGTGCTGCACCACCTTTTCCTCGGTGAGCAGCATGCCGCCCACCACATCCCCGATGCTGCCGGCCAGGCGCTTTTTCCCCCGGGGGATAACCCCCGGAGTGAAGGGCACGGGCAGGCCCAGGAATTTCTTTTCATGCAGGGGGCGGAACAGCATGCGGATGGCTATCCAATTGGTAATGTACCCGATCACGGCCCCCACCGACACGGACAGGACCGCCTGCTGCCAGTTCATGTTCAAACCCGCCTCGCCCGTAATTTATTGCGTAGCGCGGCGGCGAGGACGCGTCCTGCCGCCGGCCCGGACGCGGGGCAGTTTAATACTCCCACTGAAAATCCCCCACTTCCGGGAACTGCCGCAGCGCCTCCCGCATGATGCTGCAAATGCGCTCCAGCCCTTCCGGGGTCCGGGCCTCGCAGCGGGCCACCAGCACGGGCTGGGTGTTGGACGCCCGCACCAGCCCCCACCCGTCGCCGAAAAGCACCCGCACGCCGTCAACATCCACAACGTCGTACTTGGCGCGAAACTGCTCCGCCAGCTGGTCCACCACGCGGAACTTATCCCGGTCGGCGCAGGGGATCCTGGTTTCCGCCGTGGAGTAATACCGCGGTACGCAGTCCAGCAGCCGGGAAAGAGGCTCCCCGGTATTGGAAAGGATGCGCAGCAGGCGCCCGGTGGCGTAAAAGGCGTCGTCAAACCCGTAATACTCGTCGGCAAAGAACATGTGCCCCGACATTTCGCCGGTAAACACCGCACCCACTTCCCTCATTTTGGCCTTGATCAGCGAGTGGCCCGTCTTATAGTAAAAAGGCTTGCCGCCCAGGCGCTTCACCTCGTCCTCCAGGCACTGGGAACACTTGACCTCGATAATGGCCGGCGCGCCCGGGTGGCGGGCCAGTACCTCGCGCCAGTACAGGCACATCAGCCGGTCGCCCCAGATGATGTCGCCCTTTTCATCCACCACGCCCAGGCGGTCGGCATCCCCGTCGTAGGCCACCCCCAGGTCGGCGCCGTGTTCCCGCACGGCCCGGCGCAGGTCGGCCAGGTTGGCGGTTTTTACCGGGTCGGGCTGGTGGTGGGGAAAGGCAGGGTCGGGTTCGCAGTAAAGGGGTATGCACTCCACTCCCCAGCCCCGCATGACCCGCTCGGCCAGGAGCCCAGCGGTGCCGTTGCCGCAGTCCACCACCGCCTTCAGCCGGCGCGGGCCCAGGCGGATTTTGTCCCGCAGCATGGCCAGGTAGGGGCCCACCGCGTCTCGTTTCTCCACGGCACCGGCGCCCGCAACAAACCTGCCTTCCTCCATCAACCGGCGCAGTTCCTGAATCTGCTCGCCGTATATGGTCCCCGGGCCGCAGCATATCTTGAAGCCGTTTTCATCCGGCGGGTTGTGGCTGCCGGTAATCATCACCGCCCCGTCGATGCCGAAGCAAATGCGGGCATAATAAACCACAGGCGTGACCACCAGCCCCACGTCGACAACCCGGCAGCCCGCGGCAACCAGGCCCCGCACCAGGTCGTCCCGCAGGCGCTCCGAGCTGAGCCGGTTATCCCGCCCCACGATTACCTCGCTGCCGCCCCGCTCCCGCAAAAAAGTGCCCAAAGCCCGGCCCAGGTTCTCCGCCACGGCCGGGGTCAAGTCGCGGTCGGCCACACCGCGGATGTCGTACTGGCGAAAAATATCAGTATTGATGGAAACCACCTAAATCCCTCCCCCGGGGGATAACCCCGGCAATGTACAATAAAAATGCATGGAAATCGTCACCCGGTAACTGCGCCCGTCCAACGTTACTGCCGGGCGGCTTTTTTATACTCCGTAACCAATAATTACAATAATAATTACAATAATTATATCAAAAATATATCAAAAACCGCCTAGAAAAAACCGCGAAAAAAATCTCCCGCCGGCCAACACCGCGTGACTACCGGCTAAAGCCCGACGCGCTGCATGGTTTCCCTCTGCAGTTCCCCGATGCGCTCCGGCCGGTCGGTTTCCACGTAAATCCTAAACAGCGGCTCGGTGCCCGAAGCGCGCACCAGCACCCACTCGCCGCTTTCCAGCACCAGCTTGCTGCCGTCCACCGTGTTGCGTGAGCGCACCGGCACCCCCGCCAGCTCCGCCGGGGCGAACCGCTGCAGCTTTTCCAGCGCCGCGCGTTTTCCGGCCGGCGAAGTGTGCACATCCAGCCGCTCGCTGTACAGCCTGCCGCCGTACTCCCGGGCCACTTCCTCCGCCAGTTCCCCAAGCGTCTTGCCGTGCACGGCCACCATCTCCGTGGCCAGCAGCCCGGCCAAAATGCCGTCCTTTTCCGGGATGTGCCCCTTGATGGACAGCCCGCCGCTTTCCTCGCCGCCCAACACGCAGCCATTCTCCATCAGGTGCCGGGCGATAAATTTGAAACCCACGGGAGTTTCATACACTTCCTGCCCGTGCCGGCGGGCAATGCGGTCCAGCATGTGGGTGGTGGCCACGGTGCGGGCAGATCGGAAGAGCGTCG